>JAYUTY010000452.1:0-3367 GCA_043754875.1 Gemmatimonadota bacterium | reverse complement strand
TGGTGCGACGCGGTGCGATCAGGTCGAGCACAGGTGCCGGCATTCCGCCGACGGGCGCGGTGCTCTCCGCGTACGGATCACGGGTGCGCGAGGTGCAGGCGATGGCGGACGGTGACACGGTGAAGATCCTGCTCGCCACGCAGCCGCGCCTCGCGCGCGGCGCGGCGCCCAGGCTGCTGATCGGCGGGTGGCCACGCCTCCTGCGCGACGGGGAGAACGTGGCGGGCGAGGCGGCGACGGTCGAGGGAACGATCTCGCGGAACGCGGAGATCCGCCATCCGCGCACGGTCGTCGGCATCTCGCAGGATGGCGAGACGCTGACCCTGCTCACCGTGGATGGGCGGTCGAAGGCGAGCGTCGGGATGACGCTCGTGGAGGTCGCGGAGCGGCTGCGTCGGCTTGGCGTGTGGAACGCGATGAACTTCGACGGAGGCGGATCGACGGCGATGGTACTGGGGGGCGCGCTCGTGAACGTGCCGTCTGATTCTGCTGGCGAGCGCGCAGTGGGGAATGCGCTGCTGGTGGTGCGGAGGCGGTGAGGCGATTTGCGGGCGGGCTGCGTGACGGCGCGAACTGCCGGAGGGCGCGAACGGCTTGACGGCGCTAGATGCCGAACGGCGCGAGATGCCAGACTGCGCGAGGTGCCGAGGGGCGGCAAGGGCGGCGCTGAGGGGTTAGCGCGGGGCAAATGAACGATGAATCAGCGAATTGAGCATCTTGATGATGACAACCAGCAGATTGTGAAGACGCCAATACTCCGGCGGGGCCATACGATGCGCCCGGAGATTTGCATTCAGGTGCTGGATCGTTTCTTCGGCCTCACCACGAGCAATCTCCAGCGACCGAGCCCGATCCCGTCCCCTTCCGCGGCCGAATCCTTCGCTGATGTTCGCACTGATCGACTGGACGGAACGGCGCAGTTGGCTGGTGTGCAGTAGACGTCGCGACCTTGCATCGATGCGCACATTGACGCTGTCGGCGACTCGATTGGCAGCGTCGAGCACATCCAGATCACGGTGGGGCATGTGCACATCGTGGGGCCACGTCGCACGCCGAGCGTTACCCGAATCGTGCAGCCCGCATCACACGCCCAGCCCGCCCTTGCCGCCCTGCGGCACCACGCGCCCTCTGGCATCTCGCGCCGTTCGGCATCTCGCGCCGTCAGGCATCATGCGCCGTTCGGCAGTCAGCGCCGTCAAGCAGTTCGCGCCCTCCGGCATCTCGCGCCGTACGCCGTTCCCGCCGTCCGGCATCTCGCGCCGTAAGAACGGCGCAAGACGTCCTCGCGTCAGTAGTGACCGAAGCCCCTACTGCACCTTCACCGTCCCTTGCATCCCCGAATGGATCGTGCAGCGATACGCGTACGTTCCCGCCGTTGCCGGCATCACGACAGACTTGGCGCCCGAGCTGAAGTTGCCAGTGGACGTGATGTTGGTCGCGGTGAAGGTCGCGTTGTGGTTGAAGTTGTCCTGATTGGTGAAGGTCACCGTGGCGCCAGGCGAGACCTGGATGTCCGCCGGCGAGAACGTGCTGCCAACCATGGAGACGCTCGTCGTGGCGGTTGGTCCTGATGGCGTGGTGGGAGTGGTAGGTGTCGACGGGCTGGTCGGCGTGGCGCTCGAGCCCGAGGTGGTGCCACTGCTGCCGCCGCAGGCGGCGAGGAGGCAGGTGGCGACGAGGGCGATGGATCGGGAGTACATGTCTCGGTCAGGTTGGGATGAGGGATCGATGCGGAGCGCGAGAGCGCGGCGCGGGGAGCTGTGCTACGGGAGCTTCACGGCGGCGGCGGCCCATCCCTGCGGGTCGTCGCTCGATTTGTAGAGGGTCTGCATCTCCACCACGACGTTCTCGCCGTCGCGGTGGATAGCATAGCGGTCCATGCCCCGCGTCGCACGGCCTTCGATGAAGGAGCCGTCCGGCCGGTACTGCGATTTGTGCTTGGGACACTGGAAGCGGACGTCCTCGGCACGCCAGCGCAGCGCCGTGTTCTGGTGCGGGCACGAGAGCGCGAAGGCGTAGACGGCGCCCTGCCAGCGCATCAGGATGACGTCCTCATCGGCATCGATGGTGGCGCCGTCGGTGGCCGGGATGGGATAGCGCTTCGGCTCCGACGTGTCCGACTCGCGCGCGCGTTGGCGGCCGAGGGCGCTGGCGACGGGGACGTCGGCGGCGAGGGCGATGGCTGCCACGGCGAGTGAGCTGCCGAAGCGGACCAGGAAGGTGCGTCGGGCGACGCAGCCGTCGCACGCGGTGCAGTCGTCACGTGAGGGATCGGTCGTGTTCATCGGTGATCGCGACTTGGGCTGGGGTGATCGTGACGTGGCCGGCGAGGGGAGGCAGCCGTCATCGCGAGGAGAGGACGACGCCCACGAGGACGACGGCGAACCAGAGCGCGACGCTGCCAATTGCAGTCGCACGCCGGCGTTGCCAGAGGCGTGCGCTGCTGGCGGCGCCAGTTGCGTCACCAGTTGCATCGCCCTGCACCCCGCGGCGCAGCGACTGCTCCACCCGCGTCATCAGGAAGCCATTCGCCAGCAGCATCGCGACGAGCGTGAGCTTGGCCCAGAAGACGAGTGAGGTGGAGAACACCTCGACGTCGGAGAGGAAGAGCAGCACGCCACTCACGAAGACGAGAGCGAGCCCGCCGATGACGACGCCATGCGTGCTCTCCATCGCCTCGAGCTGGCGCGCTCGCCCTGCCGCATCGTCGGCGCGGAGTCGAAGCGTGTCGCGATCGGCCGAGAGCGCGAGCCCGCCGGCGACAAGGAGCCCGCCGAGGTGAAGGAAGAGCACCATCACCGAGACCGGTGTCGAATGGCTGTACAGGTGCTGCCACGGCTCGGCGGTGTGCGCGAGCCAGGCCAGCAGCGACTGCATGACGGTCACCGGATCACCGCCGGCCGGCGAGCCACATGATGGCCGCGCCGCCCGTGGCGATGCCCATCGAGCCCAGCGCGACGTTGCGATGACGGCGTGCATCGTCCGGCGTGTGGTCGGTGGCCCGCGCTCCCATGATGCCGACGAGCGTGAAGCCCGCGTCGGCAGCGAGCATCAGCAGCGCGTGGGTCGTGCGCAGCCCGCGGGCATTCGGATCGCGCCGCGCTTCGAACAGATTCCAGAGCCCCGTCGTCGTGTTGACGACGAACAGCGTCGCCACACCACCGGCGACGATCGCATGCGTGCGACGAAGTCCGGCGTCAACGGCGATCTGACGACGCCCGGAGAAGAGGTCCGACTTCTGCGTCAGCAGCCGATCGCCGAGCACGTACTGCGCGGCGAAGAGGGGAAGCATCGTGTAGCTGGCATAGCGATGGATCGTCAGCCGCGTCGCGTACGCATCGCTGTAGACGATCGCGCGACGGCGCGG
>JAYUTY010000451.1:0-9814 GCA_043754875.1 Gemmatimonadota bacterium | reverse complement strand
GGTGCGAGCGTGAGGCGTTCTCATGGACGCGACAGTGCTGTTCGTCGGCATACGGTGGAGGGAGCCGAGCTCGTCATCGCGGCGCGACCCTGGTACATGCATCGGCGCACGTCACGGGTCGAGCGCGCAGCATCGTTGCCCGGGGGAGAGATGGTCGAGATCGCGAATTACCGCAGCGATCACGCGATCACGATTCCGGCACCTGCCGATTCCGTGTGGCCGTGGCTCGTGCAGCTTGGGCAGGACCGGGCGGCTTCTACAGCTACGACCGGATCGAACAGCTGTTCGGCGTCGACATCCACAACGCCGAACGCATCCATCCGGAATGGCAGCAGGTGCAGACCGGCGATCTCGTTCGCGCCGTTCAGCCAGGCTACTTCCATGGGCGATTCGGCATCCTCGGCGCGATCGTCGCGCACGACGCTGGAGTCCCCAGCGAAGCAGCTCGCCGGCTTCGTCGCGCACATTTCTCGCGATCGGCTACTGCTCCAGCGAGCGTACGTCCAACGCCATCGTGTCATTGGCGGCGGCAGCGAACGGCGTCTCGCTGTCGTTCCATCACGGCGCCACCGTTCCGGATCCCCAGCACGTCCTGCTCGGGAACGGCAACCAGAACCGGTTCGTCCGCCTTCCGAGCGCTACCACTTTGACCGAGCCCGCGGTCGAGGCGCTCCTTCCGGCAGCCGTCCCACAGGCGAAAATGACTCTGCCGCGCACGGGCGGCGGCAACACCATCATCACGTCGGTGTCAGCGAAGCAACGGCCTCGCCGGCGGCCGGCGTCGTAGCCGGCGAGGAGTGTGCAGGCCCTCGTGCACCCATCATCCTGAAGAGACTCAGTCGCCGAGAAAGGTGAGCGTCGTCTGTCCGCCTCCATGACTGATGCGGAGAGTTCGATCGCGTCCGGCCGCATCCGTCGAGATCTCGATCGCATCGATCGTTCCGATCACGCGTGTCACGCGGCGCGCGCTCCCCGTGGCATCACCCAGCGAGAGCTCGAGCTTGCGACTCGCTGGATCGTATGCCGCGCCCAGCAGAACGTATCCCGACTCGATGACCTCGGCACCGAACATCAGGTCGCGGACCTCGACAATGGTCGGGCGGCCATTGCTTCGCTCGCTCAGCGCGCGAAGCTCGGTCGCCCACTTCTCGGGATCGGTGCTGCGCGTCGAGCCATGGAGCCGGAGCTCGAGCGGATCGGACACCGCGACTGGCGGCTCCGGCGCGATGAGCAAGGAGCGATTGGCGCCGCGCACCATCGCGGCCGTCTGGCTGCCCACGAGCAGTCGCTCGCGCAGATTGTGGCCGTGCCGCCCCGCCACGATGAGGTCGGCGTGGTGCGCGGCGGCATAGTCCAGAACTCGCGCCGCTGCCTTCCCTTCGCGGGTCGCCTGCTTGATGGTCACGTCGCCAGGGACGGCGAGCAGCCCGATGAGCCGCTCGAAGCGCTCCGGGAGTGACTTCGCGTAGGCGTCGTCGGCGGCGGCCGCTCCAGCGTCCGGCGAGCCGCTCGGCTCCCACACGTGCACGATGTGCACGGTCGCGCTCGGGCCGAGCAGCGGCAGCACGGCCCGCGCGGCGTTCGCACTCGCGGGACTGAAGTCCGTCGCGACCACCACGTCGTGGAACGGGGCGTCCAGGTCCGGATGGACGACGAGCACGGGGCACGATGCCCGGCGGATCGCGCGGAGCGTGGTCTCCGCACCGAGGATACGATCGAGCGCACGGTGTCGCCCGATGCCCATCACGAGCAACGACGCGTGCATCTCACGCGCGAGCTCGGTGAGCGCGAACGCAGGCGCGCCGCACAGGATCCTGCTGGGCCAGCTCGTCGCGGGCCCGCCGAATGCGGAGAGGCGCGCCGCGAGCGCGCTCTTCAGCGCCTCGTATCGTTCCTCCTCGTACTCGAGCGGGGCTAGCACCTGTGCGTCGCCAATGACGGTGACCGGAAGGGGCGGCAGTACGCTCACCGCCACAACCGCGTTGCTCGACGACGGCGCGAGCATCCGTGCCGCCCGCAGCACGCTGTCCGGGTCCGTGCCGCCCACGGCCGCGATGATGGGTCCGACTCGAATCGGGTTGGCGGCAGTGATGGTCGGATCGGGTGCGGGCAGGGTCGCGTATGTCATGGCTGAATCCTCGCGGCCACGACGAGCGACGCGACCAACCCGCCCTTGACGAGCCATCCGGGAAGGGCGCGGCGCCTCGACAGGATGAGCGCTACGACCAACAGCAGCATGCAGATCATCGTGCCGATCACCGGCAGATGATTCACCAGCAGGTGGAGATGTGCGGCGTTCATTGCGGTCTCCCGTTCGGGCTCGCCCTGCGCGCCGCCGCGAGCAGCACCCGCTGCTCGGCCGCGGCGACGTTGCGACGTGTGCGCTCGATCGCGTCGACGTTCACCGAGATCGAGTCGATCCCCCACTCCACGAGCCTGGCCGCGAAGTCCGGATACACCGACGGCGCCTGCCCGCAGATGGACGCCGTGATCCCGAGCGCGTGGGCGCGCTCGATGATCGTGCGGATCGTGTCCTGCACGGCGCGATCACGCTCGTCGTAGAATGGCGCGAGCGTCTCGCTGTCCCGATCGACACCGAGAACGAGCTGCGTGAGATCATTCGAGCCGATCGACACGCCGGTCACGCCCAGCCGCACGTACTCGTCGAGCCAGCTCACGACCGATGGCACTTCGGCCATCACCCAGAGCTCGAGTCCCGGCGAGTCGGCCAGCGCGCTCTGGTCGATCAGCTCGCGGCAGCGCCGCATTTCCCACCCCGTGCGAACGAACGGGAGCATGAGATGAAGATTCTTGTGCGTGCGGCGGACGTCGGCGAGCGCGAGCAGCTCGAGCGCGAAGAGGTCGGGCTCCCGGGTGTAGCGGAAGCAGCCGCGATACCCGAGCATCGGGTTCGCCTCGACCGGCTCGTGGTGCGTTCCGCCTTCGAGCGACCGGAACTCATTGGAGCGGAAGTCCATCGCGCGGTAGATCACCGGCCGCGGCTCGAATGCCGCCGCAAAGGTCTCGAGTCCCTCGGTCATGCGCTGTACGAAGCCATCGGTCTGGTCGCGCGCGATCAGCTCGCGCGGGTGCACGCCCTGCAGTGCGGACAGCATCAGGAACTCGGCCCGCAGCAGTCCTACGCCGTCCACGTCGCGCGCGGCGATCTCCGCGGCGCGATCCGGCTCGCCAAGATTCACGTAGATCCGCGTGGCGGTGATCGGAGCGCTCACGTCTGGACTCGCCGGGCGAGCCGCGCGAACGGCCGATGCCGCCTGGGGCACTGCACCTGGGAGCACCGTGCCATCCTTGCCGTTCACGGTGACCTGGACGCCATCGCGCAGCGTTCGCGTCGCGCTGCGGGTGCCGACGACGCAGGGGATGCCCAGCTCGCGCGACACGATGGCCGCGTGCGACGTCATGCCCCCTGCATCGGTGACGATGGCCGCGGCGCGACGCATCAGGGGCACCCAGTCCGGCGACGTCATCGCGGCCACCAGGACCTCACCAGGCTGCAACTGGGCGGAATCCGCCGTCGACGTGAGCACGCGCACCCGACCAGTCGCGACGCCGGGACTCGCGCCGAGCCCGCGCACGAGCGGCGTCGGCGTGAGAGCATGGGGCAGCGTTGTGATCGGGCGGGTCTGCGTGATGAAGGTCTCGCCATCGGCGATCGCGAACTCCATGTCCTGCGGCGCGCCATAGTGCTGCTCGCTCGCGAGCGCGAGCCTGACCAGCGTGGCCAGGTCGCCATCGGTGAGCACGGCGCTCCTGGCGCGCGGATCGTGCTCCAGCTCCACGCGTCGCGTTCCGCCCTCCGGCAGCGCCTCCAGCAGGAACTCCTTCTCGGCGACGTGGTGCTCCACCACCGCGCCCGAATGCTTGTTGACCACATAGTGATCGGGAGTGACCTGCCCGCCCACGACCACCTCGCCGAGCCCCCACGCGGCTTCGAGCACGACCTGCTCGGCTGCGCCCGTGGCCGGGTCCGCCGTGAAGATCACGCCCGACTTCTGTGACGGGATCATTCGCTGCACGACCACGGCGACCGGCATCTCCGCCGGCATTCCGCGCGAGAGGCGATAGTACAGCACGCGCGCACCGAAGGTCGACGCCCAGCACTGCCGAACCGCGTCGGCGAGCGCTGCTTTGCCTCGCACGCCGAGCACGCTCTCGAACATTCCGGCGAAGGAGAACTCGGCCGTGTCTTCGCACGTCGCTGACGAGCGCACCGCCACGATCGGTTCGCCCGCCTCCGGCGCGCTCGCCGCGAGCTGTTCGTAGGCGCGGTCCAGCGCAGTCTGGAGGTCGCTCGGCAGCGTCACCGTGGTAAGTGTCTCGCGCAGCTGCGCGGAGACGCGTTGCAGCGCCGTGGAATCGTCAGGCTTCACCGTGCGCAGCAGCGCATCGATGCGAGCACCCAGCCCTGCCGTCTCACGCGTCCGCTCATACGCGGCGACCGTGAGCACGAAGCCGGGCGGCACCGGGAGCTCGGCACGCAGCATCTCCCCGAGATTCGCGCCCTTGCCACCGACGCGGGCGATGTCGGCGCGACTCACGTCGCGGAGGTCGACGATCACTTCGGCTGGTGTGGCGGCCGGAGCGGAGACCGGTGTGGCGACTGGTAGTGCTGGACTCGGACTGGCCGGCGACGGTGCGACCAGGAGCGGTGATGGTGATGTCATGGTAGCCATTGCTCATCTCGGCGTAGAGGGTCGCGTTGCGATCAGTCCGCTGTCGGTGGCCGACGCGTCTCGTCGCGGGACGCGGGAGATGGCGCGCTCCACGCGCTGGAGTACGAGCCCTTTCGCGGTGAGCGGGAGCTCGGCGGGACTCCCTTCGTAGGAACCGCTGGTCTGCAGATCACCAGTGAGGGTCTGTCCTGCGCGGTCGAGGGAGATGTGCACACGATCACGCTGGATTCCCTCCGTTTGGAGCAATGCACCACTCAGCCTGCCGGCGACCGCGTACCGCCGCGCGAGGCGCAGGGCGCGGGCGACGGGGCTGTCGAGCGTCACCCAGGCGTCGAGGAGCTGCGCGTCACCGACTGATCCAGTGACCCGTCCATCCGCCTTGATGTCGAGCCGTACCGGCAACGTGCGTTGGACGGTCCACGGAACAGTGATCGCGGCCTGCCCACTCCACGACCCCAACAGAGTGGAGTCCGCGCGCTGCGCGGCGAGTGATGCACATGTCAGCGGGAGAATCGCGATGGCGATGACGAAGGAGGCGGCGGTACGCATGACGGCCTCTGGCTCGAGGGTGGCGCGGTGCACTCGTGCAGCACCGCGTGGTGCGGAGGCGCCTCAGGGGTGATCGACAGCTGAATGTCGATCCCTCCCCCGAGGCTACGCGCAACGACACTGTCCCCGAGGAGCTCCTTCGAAGAGGGCATCGTCACGGTCGACGACGACGTGAAGATCGGGATGAGCCCCACGGTCAGGCGGGCAATTCGCCGTTCACCGGTCGCGGAACGCACAAACGATCCGGTGACTTCCGTGCGCATGTCGCGCACGTCCACGCCATGCTCGCGGAGCCACGCCAGCAGGCGCGCGCCGACGCATGCGCCCACGGCGGCGCCGAGCAGATGCGCGGGCGATGGTCCCCAACCATTCCCCGTCGGAGGGCGCTCGTCGAGGCCGAGCACCGTCACGCCCGGCAGTCGGAAGTCGACGACCTGCTCGTAGCTGGCGTATAGTCGGATGGACAGCGAGAAGCCCGCCTCAGGCTCGACGGCTGGAGGCGCGAGACGGCTCGCGGAGTACACCGAGGTCATGTCGGACATGGTCCACCTCCCGAGAGGCTCAGGACGGCCGGATCGGCGCGGGGATCGCATTCGCGTCCCCGCCACTCAGTAACGCCGGACTCGCCCTTCAAGGAGAAGGCTACGACTTCGTCGCTCGGCGGTCTGTCGGGCGAAGCGCTACGTTGCGCGGTCCGTGCATCGGGCGGCGGCGACGCTCTCGGTCGCGTCGCGACGGTATGGTACGCCTCGCAGATGTCCGGCGAGGAACGCGCGTGCGGGCCACGCGGCTCCGTAGCGTTTCACGGAGCCGCGTAGCCCTGGCGGCGCATCTCCCATTCGCCTTCGGTGATGATGAGTCCGCCGCTTCGGGTGGCGAAGGTTCCCGTGATGACGTTGCCGCGGACCTGTCCCATGAACGTCGTCTCGACGACGCACTCACAGTCCGGAGAGATGTACGGCTCGAGAGTGCCCATGATGACATCCTCGTGTGCGACCACGACGTCGATACGGAGCTGCTGCGCGATCTGCACGTGTGCCCGGTGCACCTCGATCGGGTCCGCCGGGCGCAGCGGCTGGCCGGTGGGACCGACCATGGTGACGTCACCGTAGAGGCTGTCCGTGCCACTTCTGAGAATGAAGGCAAGGGAGCCGCCACGCCTGCCTGCGGTTCCCCGGTATTCTCCTGTCCAGGCGCCGGCGAGCCACGCGATCGACACCGGGTCGCCTTGCAGGCGCACGGGCATGGGCTGCGTACGGCAGCCGAGGGCCAGGAGAATGACGAGGCCGCCAAGAAGGGTGCGCTGCATGGGATACCTCACTTCGGAATACCTCTCTGCGGTGCGTGGACGACACAGTGCCCCGTGCCCCGAACCAGGCGGAGACGCTCGAGGGGGATCGACGATCCGCATGTGGAGCAGACGCCGAAGTGGACGGGGTCCTCGTGCAGCTTCCGAAGCGCGTCATCGACGCTCGGCGAGCTCGCGCACCGCGTGGGAGATCGGGGCGCGATCGCTGCTCCAACCGTCTGCGCTGATAGTGCAGTATCGCACACCGCAACACACTCAGGTGATGCCTGACAGTCGCATGCCCGCGGGCAGCGTATCGACAGTGCCATGAAACCCGTCGAACGGAGATCTCCAGCCCGTGTGCGACTGCGCCAGGTCGTCCGCTCCAACGCTCCTCGCGCCAGTCCGACGACGATACGCTATGAGAGGCTACGACAGCGAGAGCGTGATCTGGCCACCGTCGTACCCGATCACGAGGAGCTCGTCGCACCCGGGTTGCGCATCCTGGACGGCGAGCACGCTGGGGCGGGTGATCACGTGCGAGAGGTGGCGCACGGGCGCGGCGGGGTCATGCAGTCTGATCGCGATGGCTGTCGCGCCGGGGTCGCAGTCGATCCCCGAGAGCGCCCAGCCCTCGACGAATGCTCGAGGCTCGGCACCCGCTGCGTCGATCGTGAGCGAGGCTCTTCGGCCGCGGTTGCGCTCCGTGAACTCGCGCAGGAGCGCCGGCCATTCGCCTGCCGCGATGGATACCGATGTCGCTGCCTCGTCCCCCACCCTCCGATAGCGAGCGACGGGAACGATGAGGGTGCCGCACGACACGGTGCGGAACATCCGCGTTGCCAGATCGGCGATCGGCAGGTGCTCTCCCCTGGCTCGACGCGCCTGACCGACCACCAGCAGATCGGCACCGGCCGCCACGACGAACGCGGCGAGCGTGGCACCAGTCTCTCCGCTCAGCACGTGCGTCTCGATCGGAACATCGGCCGACCGCGCCCACGCTGCCGTTGCCCGCGCGAACGCGCGCTGTGCGTCGTGCTGCCGCTCGTCATCCTCGACGCGCGACGGGCGCTCCCAAGTCGCGAAGGCGTGCGGGAGGATCGCCACCAGGTGCACGACGCGCGCATCGTGGAAGAGCGCGTGCGCGATCGGCGCGAGCCGCGCGGCTGCCTCGCCTTCGCCCACCGCCACTACGACGCGACGAGGCAGCCCCCACGTCGCACGGCCAACCGAGAGGATCGGCACGTGCCCAGCGCGTGCCGTCGCGAGCGGCATCTCACGGCGCATGGCGCGCTCGATCCTTCCATGCGCGACTCGTCCGGTTATCACGAGCGGCGCACCATGGCATCGCGCTGCGCGGGCGATCGAGGTGGGCGGCTCGCCCAACAGGATCCTCGTCGGACACCGCGGGCATCCGGCCAACACGTCGTCACACAGGATACGAAGCCGCTCGCGCCGGTCCTGGATGCGCGTCGCCCCGCGGTGGAGTGGTGCATGCGCGGGCTGCATCGGCGGGACGATCACATTCGTCGGCTCGATCACGGACACGAGCTCCATCCCGGTGCCGAGGTGATGGGCGAGCTCGCGCGCGACAGTCAGGGCGCCAGTCGAGTCGTCGCTGCCGTCGGATGCGACGACGATCGTGCCGAGCCTGGGGACGTCCTGTGCGCGCGCTCGGCTCTGCTCGCCGGGGGACATGTGGGTTGGCATCGCGGCCCTCCGCCGACGAGGTGCCGGGCGTCGTGCACGAACCAATCTGGCTCGTGACTGACAGTACGATACGGAGAGCGCGACTCTCCGACTGTCAGCAAAAGACGGACACTCCGTCCAGGCGGTGCTGTCACGTCCGCTCTGGACTTTTCCCGCATTGTCCTGCAACGTTGAAGTTCACGAGCGCGTGACGTTGCACGCTCGATTGCGTCCCTCGATCCGCAGCAGGATCCGAGAATCGGCCTGTGCATCAGACGAGTTCAGACAGCCCCGCCTCGATCGCATTCACCGAGGGTGAACCGACGCGGCTCCGCCATTACGATCCCGCCGCCGAGGTCTCGGATGCCGAAGGCAAGCTGCGGAGCATCGTCGCGCTCGCCGCTGACGCGATCATCTCGGTCGATGACGGCTATCGGATCACGCTGTTCAACACGGCGGCGGAGGAGATGTTCGGCTATCGAGAGGACGAGGTGCTGGGCCAACCCCTGGAATGTCTCCTCCCCGGGTCGAGCCGCGATGCGCATCGGCAACACCTGGAGCAGTTCCGCGTCGCGCCCCTTGCCAGCCGGCGCATCGGTCAGCGACGTCAGGTCTGGGGACGGCGGCGCAGTGGAGTGCTGTTTCCTGCTGAGGCCTCCATCTCCAAGATCGAGGTCGGCGGCGCGATGCACTTCACCGCGATCCTCCGGGACGTCACCGAGCAGCGGCGATCCGAGCAGGAGCGCGAGGAGCTGCTGCAGCGTGAGATTGCAGCGCGCGAGGCAGCCGAGTCGGCTGAACGACGCGTCGCCTTCCTGTCGAATGCAACGGAAATCCTCCACTCCTCGCTCGACTACGAGCGAACGTTCGAGGCGCTGCTCCGGCTGATCGTGCCTGAACTCGCCCTGTTCGCTCTCATCGACGTGGTCGAGGAGTCGGGTTGCATCGTACGAATGAACGTCGTGCACGGAGACCCCGACAAGCAGGCATTGGCGGATCGCCTTCGCGACTTCCCGCGGGATCAGGAGCGATACCTGACCCGCCACGCGATCGCCTCCGGCGAGGCGGAGCTCACCGACCAGGTCACCGACGAGCTGCTCGCCGCCGTAGCCGAGGACGAGACGCACTTCGAGATCCTGCGCGCGTTGGCGCCAGCGTCGTATCTGGTCGTTCCGCTGCGCGTGCGGCATCGCGTCGTAGGTGCGATGCTGCTCGCGCGCGACGCACGGGGCACACCCTACAGCGACGCGGATCTGCAGCTGGCGCTGGAGCTGGCGCAGCGAGCGGCGGCGGCGCTCGAACACGCGCGTCTGTATGCTCAGGCGCAGCGGGCCATTCGCGCGAGGGACGAGGTCCTGGGTGTCGTGTCGCACGATCTCCGGACGCCGCTCAGCGTGATCTCGATGTGCGTCTCGGCGGTGCTGACCGACGAGGAGGCCGACCGGGGGCGCACGCACGAAAGGATGCGGACGATTCGGGATTCGCTGAACTGGGCGGAGCTGCTCATTCGCGACCTCCTAGATGTATCTGCGATCGAGGCGGGTGGGTTGTCGCTGAGCCGGCGACGCGAAGATCCCGTGCTGTTGGTGAGTCG
>JAYUTY010000450.1:0-3372 GCA_043754875.1 Gemmatimonadota bacterium | reverse complement strand
GGGAGGCGACGAATCGGACTGTCCCCGCTGACCGTCTGATTATTCTTCAGCAGGGCACGCTACCCCTCCCCTCTCACTCTTGTCACCCCGTAGGAATCAAATGGATCGTCGCCTTCTCTCGCTCGTTTTCCTCGCAGCCGCTGCCTGCTCCAGGGGCGACGCGTCGGCCACGCCGGCCGGCAGCGCTGCGCAGTCGCGCGACTCGGCGTCAGGCACAGTCGTCGCCCGTGTCGGCTCGGCTGCTGCACCGGCTGCTGCACCAGCCGGTGCAGCAGCGACCGCCGCTCCCGCACCGGCGAACGCGCAGGGAAAGATTCCGGTGCTCGAGTATCACGTGATCGGCGGCGACAAGAACACGCTCTACACGCGCACGGTGGCGAGCTATCGCGCCGATCTCGAAGAGGCGTACAAGCGTGGGTATCGCCCCATCACGATCGCGCAGATGCTCGACAAGGATTTCCGCGACGTGCCGGCCGGCATGTCGCCGGTGGTCGTCGTGTTCGACGACGCGTCCGACTCGCAGTTCCGCTATCTGGAGCAGGGCGGGAAGCTGGTGATCGACCCCACCAGTGCCGTCGGCATCTGGGAGGAGTTCGCGCGCACGCACGCCGGGTGGAAGAACCGCGCCGTGTTCTGCATGCTGAATGGGGGAGCGGCGGGTCACAACTTCTTCGGCGACAATCCCAAGTGGAACGGCCAGAAGAAGGAGTGGCGCTTCCAGAAGGTGAAGTACCTTGCCGACCAGGGCCACGAGCTGTGCGACCACACGCTCTGGCATGCGAAGCTGAGCAAGTATCCGGACAACGTCGTGCAGGAGCAGATCGCGCGCAACGCGATGGGAATCGACTCGGCCGTCCCGGGCTACAAGATCCGCACGCTGGCGCTGCCGTATGGGTTGTGGCCCAAGAATCGGCCACTCGCGTGGCAGGGCAGCTGGACCGATCCCAAGACCGGCAAGACGCACAGCTACAAGTTCGACGCGGTGCTCGAGGTCGCGGGTGGACCGGCGAAGAGCCCATATGATCCGTCGTTCAATCCACACAGCATCAATCGGATCGAGGCGATCGGCGACGACATCCGTCGGCAGCTGGACCGGCTCGACGACACGAAGACGCGGTTCGTGCCGGGCAAGTAGCCGGCTGGTCCTGCGCCGAGTGGCGGCTGGGCGGCGAGTGATCGTGGTAGTCCGTTGAACTCCCTTGACGAGGGCCAGGCGACTTCGCCTGGCCCTCGTCAGCGTTCAGGGCCGCTAGCAGGGCCGCTAGGAGGAGTGCTAATCGTGCGCCAATGTGACCGATCGCACAACGCGGTGTGCTCCAATTCGACACGCCGAACGGTGGAATGTGGATAATGTCCCAAAATCGGGGATTATTGTCACAGTTTGCCCTTGATGACGACACTCACGGTACCGATGATCACTGTCTGGTGAACGCTGGTATCAGGATCTCGACAACGAGCCTGGAGCGACGTGGTGTTCGATTCGACGCGAGACATGCGGCATCTTCCGTTTTTCGCGGAGTTGGCCGGTTTGGAGGATTCGGATGCAGCCTGGCGCGCGGTGAGCGCCGGGCTGGTCGTGCTGCGGCTGGTGGACGCCTGGATCGACGAAGGCGCGGCTGTGATGGAGGCGGACGGGTGGGGAATCCGCTCGGTGCGCGCGGCGATCGAGGAGATTCCGCCTGGCCAACCTGCGCGGGCGATCCTGACGAGTGTGGTGAACGCTCTGGCGGACGCACGCGGCGGCAACCTGGAAGCGGTGGCGCCACGTCTGATGGCCTACGCGCGGTTGCTGGATCTCGATGCGAAGTGGGCACTCGCCGCGGACGTGTACGAGACTGTCGTGGCGCACGTGCATCCGACCGAGGAAAGCGACGTCGCCATCACGGCACACATCCGGCTCGGCTTCACGCACCGTGCGCTCGGCAACATCGAGCGCAGCGCCGCGGCATACGATGATGCGAGCCGCCTTGCGGTCGCATCGGGCGATCTCGTGGGCGCGCTGCGCGCGCAGATCGGCCGGGCACGGGTCGCGATCACGCGCGGCAATCTGCCGGAAGCGGAACGGACGCTCGAGGAAGCCGTGGAGCGGGCCGGGCGCTCCGGCCTGGACGAGGTACGCGCCTCCGCTCTCCAGGAGCGGGCGATGGTGGCGCACCTACGCGAGCAGTACGATGCCGCCATCCGGTTTGCGTACGAGGCGCTTCGCGATACGTCGGACCCGATCAATCGCGACCGACTGCTCGCAGACATTGCGGGCTCGTTCTATCTGCTCGGTGCCCGTAGCGTCGCGCGTGACGCGTACCTCGTGCTCGAGGCCACTGCGCAGGAGCAATACCAGCGCTGGGTGGCCGCGATCAACCTGATGGAGATCGCTGCCGCCGACGGTTCGACCCCGCTCTTCGAGCGGTATCGGCGGCAACTCCTCGAGCAGCCCCTTCCTCCGACGTTGCAGGCGCAGCTCTACCTGCACATCGGCGAGGGGTACCTGAGCATCGGCGAGCCGGATTCGGCGCGCCCAGCGCTCGAGCGAGCATCGTCGCTCGCGGAACGCTTCGGCTACAACCAGCTGGCTTTCACGGCAGACGCCCGGTTACGAGCGCTCGCGCGGCCGACGCATGCTGCCAGCATGAAGACGACGGAGCTCCCGGTGGATCTGCGGGAGATCGCGGCGGAGGTTCGAGAGCGCGGCCGAGACGTCGCGTTGCGCTGACGAATCACGTCAGCGCTACAGACTCAGTAGCCGCCGCTCACGACGATCGTCGTCGGATCGTCATTGCGTGGTGCCGTCGGGGACGTGCCGCAGGCCGAGAGGACCAGGGAGGCGACAGCAACGAGAGCGAGGGTCAGCTGGCGGCGGGACATGGGTGACTCCGAAGGCGAGGGAAACGATTTGTGATGCAGCACTTCTCCGAAGCTAGGGTCGCCGGACGTCGCGTAAACCGGCATTTTGTGACACAAATCCCGGCATTTGCGACATTTTCCACACGCGCCCTGCTTGCACGTCGTTGCATTTCTTCCACGTAACCTGCTGGCCCATCTCCGCATCGTGCTGAGAGACGCACATTCTCTCGGCACGGCGGCGGATCCAGCGGAGCTGCACGCGCTGCTGCGGATGGGACAGGTCGACCTGCTCATCATGGATCCGTCGATGCGCAACGGGCAGGACGCCGACGAGGTGGAGCTGATCATCGCAGGCCATCCGTCGCTGCCCGTCGTGGTGTACACGGTGCTCGCCCCGGCGGCGATACGACAGATTCTGCGGCTCGCCAGGCTGGGCGTGCAGCACGTGGTGCTCAATCGGTTCGATGACGAGCCGCGACGCTTTCTGGAGCTGATCGAGCGCGTGCCGGCACATCCGCTGGCCGAGCTGCT
>JAYUTY010000449.1:0-3373 GCA_043754875.1 Gemmatimonadota bacterium | reverse complement strand
GAGGAGTCAGCGGCAGAGTGTGGCACGCCACGCGCGCGATCGCGCCGTAGACCATCCGGACGCCGAAGTCGAGGCTCGTCAGTGCGAGCCGTTCGTCGTTGCCATGCATACGCTCCTCGTCGTCCTGGGTCAGGGGAAAGGGGAGCACGCCATAGGCGGGCATGCCGAGCCGGCGCAGCGGCGCGCTGTCCGTCGCGCCAGTGCTGAGGTAGGGGAGCACGACGAGTGCCGGGTCGAGCGCGCGCACGCTCTCGCGCAGCGCGAGAAAGAGCGGTGTGCCGAGGTCCGACACCGGCGCGTCTTCTCCGCACGCGACGACGTCCACCTCCACGAGCGGATCATCGATCGCTCGGCGCAGTCGGGCGACCACGGCATCGAGCGACTGCCCGGGCAGGGTGCGGATGTTGAGCGTGGCGGACGCGTGGGTCGGGATCACGTTGCTCTTGCCGCCGCCGCTCAGCACCGTGGCCGACACCCCCGCTCGTAGCAGTGCATCGAGCACGGGCACACGCGACAGCACGCTGCTCCCCCGCCGCACTCGGCGCGCATTGCCCGAGACGACGTCGCGCATTGCGCTCGCCAGCCGGCGGTCGGGCCACACGGTGCTCAATCGCCCGAAGAACTCCCGCGTGGTCGTGGTGAGCTGGAGTGGCTCGCGATGCGCACCCAGGCGGCTCAGGGCGCGTCCGAGCCGCAGCACGGCGTTGCCCGCCAGCGGCACGGCCGCGTGGCCACCAGGCCCGCGCGCCGTGACGAGCACCGCATGCGGCACCTTCTCGCTGTTCTGGATGGCCACGTACAGCGGTCGTCCATTCACGATGCGGATGCGCCCCCCCTCGTTGAGCGCGAACTCCGCGTCCAGCAACTCGGGGTGATGCTCGATCAGCCAGCCGAGTCCATACTTGCCGCTCGCCTCCTCGTCGGACGTGGCGAGGAAGACGACGTCGCGCGCAAGCGTGCCGCCGGCGTCCATCACCTGGCGCTTGAGCAGCAGCATCGTCTCGAGATTGACCGCCAGCATTCCCTTGTCGTCGATCGCGCCGCGCCCGTAGACGTAGCCCTCGCGTACCTCACCGCCGAACGGATCCACGGACCACTCGCTCGCCTCCACCGGGACCACGTCCATGTGCGCCATCAACAGCACGGGACGTTGGGAGCCGTCGCCCCGCAGGCGCGCGACGAGCACCCCGCGCCCGAGCGCGGTCTCGAACATCATGCATGGAATGCCGGCTGCCTCGAGCGTCGCTTGGAGGTATTTCGCGAGCGGCAGTTCGTCGCCGGGCGGATTGACGGTGCGGAAACGCAGCAGCGCCTGCAGGTGGGCCAGCGTCTCCGCGCTCGCCCCCTCCCAGTCGGGCTCTGAGTAGTCTGCAGGTCGGGCGAGATCGACGGCTGTGGACACGGATGTTGGTTCGGGAAGCGTTCGACGTACTCGCTTCGAACGATAGAGGACGGCGCCAGTGCGCGAAACCGAGGCGCTGATTCAGGGCAACTACGGGCCACTTTCACATGCAGAGGCTCGGCGGGCGGGCTCGACCGGAGGAAGCCCGATGCGCGCAACACCCGAGTGTGCTAGACTGGACTGGTATGCCATAGTGGTGTCCCACTCACTTCCCACCCGACATCAGATGCGACGCCTCGCCGCTCTCGCTCTCCTTGCCGCTTCCGCGCTTCCGCTGCACGCGCAGTCGGACCGCACCGCGCTCGTGGCCCGTTACGACTCGTTGAGCCAGGCCTTCCTCCAGAACGCTCCCTCCATGGGGGCGACGGTCGCCGTCGTTCGCGGGTCCGACACGCTCTACCTGAAGGGAGTCGGGCTGCGCGACAGCGCGCGCGGACTCCCTGCCACGGCGGCGACTGTCTATCGCGTCGGCTCGATCACCAAGCAGTTCACCTCGTCGGCGATCATGCGCCTCATCGAGCAGGGCAAGCTCTCGCTCACCGACCCGCTCACCAAATACCTGCCGGAGTATCCACAGTGGAAGGCGGTGACGATCCGTCAGCTGCTCGACCATACCTCGGGGATCCACTCCTACACGGCGAACCCGGCATGGGCGAAGACGTGGAACGATCCGCTCACTCCTGCCCAGGTCGTCGCCTTCGTCGCCAACGACACCTTCGACTTCGCGGCTGGATCCAGCTATCGCTACAACAACACCGGATACGTGCTCCTGGGCATGGTACTCGAGACGGTGACGGGACAGCCCTACGCGAAGCTCGTTCAGGAGAGGATGTTCGCCCCGCTCGGCATGCGCACAGCGGCGTACTGCCCCTCGCGCCCGACGAACGATCTGTACGCCGTGGGCTACGACAAGGACGGCGATCACACCAAGCCCGCCACCTACCTCGACATGACCCACCCGCACGCGGCGGGCGCACTCTGCATGTCGGTTCCGGACTTCCTGCGCTGGCAGAGTGCGCTCACCAGCGGCAAGGTTGTCACGCAGGCGAGCTATGATCTGATGACACGCGGCGACAGCGCCGGCGGGAAGCCCACGAACTACGGCTTCGGGCTCGCGCCCTCCAAGCTCGGCACGCATCGCCTGGTGACGCATGGCGGCGACGTCCACGGCTTCTCCGCGGCGCAGCTCTGGTTCCCCGACGACTCGCTCCGCGTCGTGGTGTTCACCAACACCCTCGGTTCGGGCCCCGGTCAGCTCGCGACGAATCTCGCCGCCGCCACCCTTGGCCTGCCGTTCGTCCGTCGCCCCACGATGCCGCCGGTCGTCGCGCTCGCGCCCGACCAGCGCCAGCGCTATGCCGGCACCTACGACCTGGCGCTGCCCACCGGAACGACCCTGCCACTGGTCATCACGGCCGACAGCACCGGCGTCTCGGCCCAGGCCGCCGGCCAGCCGAAGAACCCGCTGGTCTACCTCGGTTCCGATACTTTCGGCCTGGCAGCAGATCCCTCGTTCCGATTGACAATCGCATTCGATGCCGGCCGCGCCTCCAAGGCCGTTCTGATTCAGGGACCTGGGGCCATCGAAGGACCGCGCCGCCCCTGAGCCGAGGGGTCAGCCGAGCATCCGCTCGATGCTGCGGATGAGCGGCGCAAAGCTCAGCCCCTTCCCCGAGACGCGCAGCGCCTGCTCGTGGGCGAGCTCGCGCTGCGCCTCGCCGAACAGCGACTCCACCATCCATGGCCCGCAGCGCGGATTGCGCCACCAGTCCGCATTGTAGCGCTCCACCAGCGTCTCGCGCAGCAGCGCCTGCAGCTGCCACGCGCGCAGGTAGCGCGCCGAGTAGTAGCGCGGGTCCACGTCCACGAACGCGTCGGCGGGCGAATATTGAAAAGTGGTCGCGCCCGTGAGCTGCTCGACGTACAGGTCGGGCAGCGCGTCCCACGACAGCGAACCGCCGTAGAGCTCCG
>JAYUTY010000448.1:0-3377 GCA_043754875.1 Gemmatimonadota bacterium | reverse complement strand
CGCAGTTTCTCGCCGCCGCCGAGAACGCCGACCTCGTGCTCGGATCGCGGTATCAGCAGGGGCGGGTCACGGTGGTGAACTGGCCGATGCAGCGCCTGATCCTGAGCTACTGCGCCAACGTCTACGCTCGAGCAATTACGGGACTTCCGGTCTGGGATGCGACCGGAGGCTTCAAGTGCTTTCACAGGCGGGTGCTCGAGGCCATCAACCTCGACCACGTTCGCTCCAACGGCTACGCCTTCCAGATCGAGATGAGCTTCCGCGCGTGGAAGCGGAACTTCAGGATCGCCGAGATCCCGATCGTCTTCGTGGACCGGACCGAAGGCACGAGCAAGATGAGCGAGCGCATCGTTCGCGAAGCGGTCTGGATGGTCTGGCGCCTGCGCTGGTGGGCGATGCGCGGCACCATCTAGCTCGCGCCGCTACGTCACTTTCGCAGGCACGCGATGCTTCCATCAGGCCGGACGTTCTACAAGATGAGCGGCTCGGGCAACGACTTCATCATGGTCGACGCCACACGCGAGCCGGCCGGCGAGCTCGGTGAGCCCCCCGTGATCGCAGCGCTCTGTGCGCGGGGCACGGGGATTGGCGCGGATGGGATCGTCTTTCTGGAGCGGTCAAGCGTCGCCGACTTCAGGATGACCTATCTCAACAGCGATGGCTCGCGCGCCGCGCTCTGCGGAAATGCATCGCTCTGCTCGAGCCGCCTCGCCACCGATCTCGGCATCGTGGGAACGGGCGAGTTCCACATCGAGACTGACGCCGGCGTGCTCGCCGCGCGGCTCACCGAAGCGGGGGCCGAGGTCGATCTGGAGCCGGTTACGGCGGTCCAGCCCACGCTGCCGTTATGGCTGGGTGCGGGCGAGCGGTGGTCGGCGTTCGCGCTGGCAGGCGTGCCTCATGTCACGGTGCGGGTCGACGACGTCTCGCTCGTGAATGTGGCAGATCGAGGCCGGGTGATCCGGCATGACCCATCGTTCGCCGATGGGGCGAATGTCAACTTCGTGAGTGCCGATGCCGTGGGTGGCTGGCGGATCCGGACGTACGAGCGGGGGGTCGAAGGAGAGACGCTCGCGTGCGGCACCGGCTCGATTGCCAGTTCGATCCTCCTGGCGACCCACGGAGAGATCTCTGATTCAATCGAGCTCGTCACGCGCTCTGGCAGAGTTCATCGCGTTCGCCTGGCGCGGCGCGATGACGGTGCGTGGCTGCCGTCGCTTTCTGGCGAAGCGCGCCTCGTCTTCGAAGGACGGATCGGAGAGCTGTAGCCAGCCGAGCGTTCAGCATGGCGCCAGTCGAGTCCGGCAGCCCCCGACCGTCTTAATGCCAACTATTTATCGCATGCCGATCCGACGTCGTGCTCGACGCCGGGTGAGGGGATAGCTGTTAAGTCGATGCGTGGAATGCACTTCGAGAAGATCGGTGGACAGCTGAGGGAGAGTTGTCCACAGTTTTCCCCAGTCCATAGTTTACATAATACATCTTATACGAACTACGTGCGAGGCGCAGAGCTCGCTAGTGGTGAGATGCTGTCGGCTTCGCTTCGCTTCCTGATCGATGTACCGGGTACCCAGGAGACCACGTGCAGAATGCTCATCCGTTGCTCTATCCACAGCAAGCAAAAAGGGTCGCCCATGAGGCAACCCTTTTTCATTTTCCACGGCCGGCATGCCCATTGAGTCCAGGTCTGCCCGTCATTGTAGTAGCTCACGGCGGCGTTCGATTCTCCCCAGCGTCGACCCTCTGCCAGGACGACTGCTCAGGCCTTTGACCCGGCCGCCAGCTCGCCAAGCCGCACACGGGCCTCGGTCGCCAGCCCTTCGTTGACGGACTGCGCCGCGAGCGACTCCCACAGCTTCCGGGCTTCCGCCTGCTTGCCGGCCGTCATGTAGGCGCGCGCCGCCTTGGCCGTCAGGAACGCCCTGGCGTTGACCATGCTCGTCGTGCCCGCCGCGCGCTCGTACTCGGCTGCCGCATCGGCAGGCTTGTCGCTCTGGGCGAGCGCATCGCCAAGGAGGCTGCGCGCTTCGGCCGAGCTGGCGCTCGAACCGAGCTTGGCAACCAACTCCCGGAGTCCGCCGATCGCTGCGGCATAGTCGCCCTTCTCCATTCGAAGCTGGGCGAGCAGTAGTCCTGCCTCAGTTCCCGACGGCTTGGACGCATACTGATCCACGATCTTCTTGAGATCGGACTCAGCGAGCGGGATGTTGCCCGTGTTCATCGACTGCTTGGCCGCCAGCAGCTTCCGGTCGGCGCCCAGCGTCTCGTTCAGCGACATCCGCTGCTTGAACCAGATGCCGAACGCGACCGCGAGCACCGTGATCGCGCCGATCGTCACCAGCCGTGAGTTGACGTGGAACCAGTCGAGAAAGCTCTCGGCCTTGGGCTGCGCGGTCGGTGGTGCGGCTGCTGCGCTCGAGTCGGTGATCGGAGTGGTCATGATGCGATGAGAGGATGAGTCGCCGGACGGCGATTTGATGCGGCGAAAGCGGAAGTGCCCTCGGCGCGATTCGAACGCGCGGCCACTCATTTAGGAAACGAGTGCTCTATCCACCTGAGCTACGAGGGCGAACCACGTGCGGCGTCGCCACCGGCGCCTGCTTCTGACGGTCGGCACACGACATCGCAAGATAGTCGTCGCCTGCGAGCCGGACAACGAGTGGCGCCTTGTCGCATTTCCATCGCCGCGCTCCCTTGCTGGCGCTTCGGACGGATACTATGATGCCCCGGTCCAGGGGCGATACAACGATGATCGAGGTGCAGTCACGTCCCCTGTTACCCCAAATGGTAATGGGGGAGCGGTACCGTTTGGAACGCGAGATCGGTCGCGGCGGGATGGCGATCGTTTGGCTCGCGTGGGATCTCAAGCTTGAGCGCGACGTTGCGGTCAAGGTACTGCTCGGTGAGCTGTCCTTTGCCCTCGGCCCTGAGCGCTTCCGCCGTGAGATCGAGACCGTCACGCGCCTGAAGCACCCCAACATCCTCCCGATCGAGGACTTCGGCGAGACTGAGGGGCGGCTGTACTACGTGATGCCCTTCATCGCCGGGGAGACGCTTCACAAGCTCCTCGAGCGTGAGCGGCAACTTTCCGTGCCTGATGCCGTCCGCATCGGCAGCGAGATCGCGAGCGCGCTCGACTATGCCCACAGTCAGGGCATCGTCCACCGTGACATCAAGCCCGAGAACGTCCTGCTCCAGGACGGCCACGCGGTCGTCGCCGACTTCGGCATCGCGCGCGCGATCACCGAGGGTGCCGGCCAGAAGCTGACCGGCACCGGGATCACGCTTGGCACGCCGACGTACATGAGCCCCGAGCAGGCGATGGCCGATCCGGGCATCGACGGGCGGAGCGACATCTACAGTCTTGGCTGCGTCCT
>JAYUTY010000447.1:0-3383 GCA_043754875.1 Gemmatimonadota bacterium | reverse complement strand
GCGCCGGGTTGGAGATGCGCGCGATGGCGGGCGAGGCATCGGTGTCGCACCCGAGGCAGCCCGTGCGCTGGGCGCGCCACTGCGCGTCGCAGCGCGCGCAGACGAGCAGGCGCGTAGCGCGGTCAGTCAGGACGAGGTCGGGCGAGCCACCGCAGCAGGGGCAGACTGGCCGCGTCCAGCCCCGCCATGTCGTCTGTCCGCCCACCTGCCGACTCGCCGCCCGCAGCACCGCATTCGCGACGACGATCGCTGCCTGTCGAGCGGCTCGGCGCCGAGGGTCGCGCGGCGTGCGGTCTCCCGTGAACCAGCCGCTCACCAACTCGTCCACGTCGACGCTACCTTCCAACTGGCCATCCAGGAGCGAACGGCGATCATCGTTGGAGATCAGCCCCGCCACCTCGAATGCCTCGAGCACGAAGATGTATCTCGGTGTCAGGTCCCCGCACGACCGGAGTGCGCGCAGCGCGTCGTAGGCGACCTGTCCCTTCGCGATGCGAGCGCGTGACGCCGCCACGTCGACGGCTGGCACGCACTGGCTCTCGATCTCGGCATGAATGCGCAGCACTGGTCGGAACTGTTCGACCATCGTGCTGCGCACGGTAGCGGGGCGTGACGGGGCGAGCGACGGCATGGAAACCTCGGAACCAGCGGGCGCTGCGACACGGGCCTGGTGCCCGATCGTTCGACGCAGTCCTCATCCACGAGTGACGGAGCCGAACGTCACGCTGGAACCTCAGTCCGGTTCGTACGTTGCGCTCAGCGTGGCGTCCTCGGCTACGGTCACTCGCATCACTCGCGCCGCGCCACCGATCGCGCCTTGCACGCGCTCGCAGATGAAGCGCGCGAGATTCTCGCCCGTGGGCACGAGCGCGCCGTCCGCAAACTCGGGGACGTCCAGGTTGATGTTGGCATGGTCGAATCGGTCGCGCACCTCCGCCTGCAGCGCGCGATCGAGCTCGCCAAGATCGACGACGAAGCCGGTCGTGGGATCGACGTTGCCCGTGACGGTCACGTCGCAGACGTAGCTGTGGCCGTGGTAGTTCGGGCGCGCGCACGGCCCGAACGTGGCCGCGTTCCGCTCGTCGCTCCATTCGGCGAGGCGATAGCGGTGCGCGGCGGCGAAGGTCACGCGGCGCGTGAGAGTGGTAGGCATGACGCCGAAGCTAACGTGGGATCGCCTGCCCGGCAGGCGATCCCACGTTAGCTTCGGCGAGCTCAGTGCTGCTCGCCCATGTCGCTGCGCTCGGCATCGGATCCGTACATCCCTTCGGGGGTCGGACCGTCGGGCGGATTGTACGTCAGCCCGTTCTCCATCATCGCCTCGTAGTCCCTCGTGCCGGCGAAATCGTCGTCGCGGGGGCTGCCCATGTGCGCGGCCTCCGGCTCCTGGCTCTCCGGCATGTCGCCGAGCAGCGTGCCGCTGCGTGCCTCTTCGTCGGCGAGGTGGTCGTCGATCGCCTCTGGACTGACGCCGCGCGCGATCGGGTCGATCACCAGATCGTTCGTGAACTCCACGATGCCCAGCACGTCCGTGATCACGTGCTCGGCGACGCGACGCTCGCCGTCGGTGCCGACGCGGCCCGAGAGAGTGATCATGCCCTCGTTGACCGTCACGGTGATATCGTCGATGTCGATCATGCCGTGAGTCGAGAGCTGTTCGCGCACGAGGTCGCGCAGCTCACGGTCGTCGAGCGTGTCGATGTTGTGGATGTCTTCGTAGTCCCGCGCCATGATCGCCGCCGTCGAGAGGGTAGCGGCGTGGCTGCGTCAGCGGGCGAAGAGGTACGACACGCCCACCGTCAATCCGGTGTGATGCGTGTAGAACGATTTCGCTGTTCCGGAGCCCAGCACCGCCGTGTTGTCGCTGGTGAGCCGGTAGTACGCATCGGGATAGTTGAGGTGGAAGACGTGATCCGTCACGTCCGCACGCACCTGCAGCCGTCCAGCGGACACGAGCTTCACCCCACCGCCGAACGTGAATGCAAACGGGGTGCCGAACGAGAAGCCGCTCGAGTCGTCCGACGCGGCGCTGTGCACCAGGCCGGCGCCCGCGCGAAGCTGCGGCACGAGCCGGTTCCACGCCTTGCGGCCCGTCAGATTGAGCGCGAGCGCGATATCGGCCGCGTAGACGGGGCTGCTCACCGATCCGAGCTGCCGCGTCAGCACCGGCTTCGTGGGATCGAGCACGCTCCGGCTCGAAGACGCCCGCGAGATCTCCGAGCTGATCGCTAGCGGGCCGGTCAGCGTGAGCTCGTAGCGAAGCCCCACGACAGCTGCGCTCTTCGGCGCAACGCCAGCCGGATCGGTACGCGCACGCATGTAGCCAACGAACGGCGTGAGCTCCTGCGAGTGCTCCAGATCCGAGTACGGACTCCTCGCTGGATCATGGCCGACCTGCGCCGTCAGGGGGAGCGCGACGAGCACTGCGGCCACAGCCAACACCATTGCCTTCACGTTCATTCCGGAATTTCCGCTTGAGGGAAGAAGCCGTCAGGCGAGGCGCAGGTCGCGCCCCGTCATCTCGGCGGGCTGCTCGAGACCGAGCAGCCCGAGGATCGTGGGTCCCACGTCGCAGAGCGCACCACCGTCGCGCATCGCGTGCGACGCGCCGGTGTCCACGATCAGAAAAGGAACCGGGTTCGTCGTGTGCGCCGTGTGCGGCCCACCGGTCGCCGGATCAATCATCATCTCGCAGTTGCCATGATCCGCTGTCACGAGCAGCCGCGCGCCCGCCCGCTCGGCCGCAGCGACGACGCGGGCGAGACACGCATCCACAGTTTCCACCGCCTTGAGCGTGGCCGGGATGGAGCCGGTATGTCCCACCATGTCGGCGTTCGCATAGTTGCACAGGACGAAGTCGTGCTCCCGCGCCTCGATCGAGGCGCACAGCACGTCGGTGATGCCATACGCGCTCATCTCGGGCGCGAGATCGTACGTCGCCACCTTCTGGCTGGGCACGAGCCGACGCTCCTCACGAGGGAACGGGACCTCGATCCCCCCGTTGAAGAAGTATGTCACATGGGCGTACTTCTCGGTTTCCGCCGTTCGCAACTGCGCGAGCCCGCTCTCGGAGACGACCTCGCCGACGATCCGCGCCATCGACTGCGGCGGAAACGCGACCGGGACGCCGAATGACTGATCGTACAACGTCATGGTCGCCAGGGTGACGCGCGGCCTCTGCGCGCGATCGAAGCCGTCGAAGTCGTCGCTCGCCAGGGTGCGGACGATCTGCCGCATCCGGTCGGAGCGGTAGTTGAAGCAGATGACCGCGTCGCCGTCGCGCATCGGTGCCACGGGACCGCCCGTGGCGTCGACGATGGTCGTCGGCGTGAGGAACTCGTCCGTCTGCCCGCGCTCGTACGCATCGCGCACCAGCTGGAGCG
>JAYUTY010000446.1:0-3387 GCA_043754875.1 Gemmatimonadota bacterium | reverse complement strand
CGTTGTGTGCGTTCGGGAAAATGAACTTGACCCGACCGAGCGAGTTAGTCGGGCCCGGCTTCTGGCGCACGCGCGCGTTACCCGCGGCCACCGCGGCGAGCGCCGACGCGCTGGAGGAGAGGATGCGTCCACGCCCGTCGACAATCTCGTAGTTGCCGTGCGCCAGATAGCCGGCGTCACGCCGTGCCTTGGGCAGGATCTCGCCGCGCGTGATGCTCGGCGGCACGTCCCAGTACGGCGAGAAGATGAGATAGCGCAGCGAGTCCGAGAACACCGGCGTCTTGTTGTCGAACGCGTCGCCCACCACGACATCCATGCTCAGCAGGTCGGCCTCTCGGTCGCTCCCGGAGGAGAACGCATGCAGCCGGAACGCGGGCACGTTCACGATCACCGGTGGCTCGGTGAAGACGTGTGGGAGCCAGCGCCAGCGCTCGAGCGTGAGCGCGATCTGCTCGACGCGCGCCTCGAACGGCCGCTCGAGGCGCGCGCGGGTGCCTGGCCCCAGCACGCCGTCGGCCTCGAGCCCCTGCCGGCGCTGAAAATGGCGTAGTGCGGCAACGAGCGCCGGCTCGTAGGTGGCGGAGTCGGAGACGGACAGTTGCACAACCGACGCATCCGACGGGAGGTCGCCGAGCGCCCGTAGAAGTCGTCGTAGCCGCGGAACGCCGTCGTCCCGCCCACCAGGCTTCAGTGTTGCCGGCACGCTCACGCCGCGTAACGCGGAGTCGCGCCCGAATGTTCGGTAGCGGGAGAGTGCGGCCTTGAGCAGTCGATAGTGCTCGTAGGGGGGCTCGAGTGCGTCGAGTGCCCCTGCGGGCCTCGGATTCTGCGCGAGCGCACGCACCGTCGCCGCCACGTCGAGTGGCTCGGCGGCGAACCGTAGCTCGGCGTGCGCCGCGCGTGCCGAGACGCGCCCGAAGCGGAGCGCGCGCACGAGGCGCACGGCATCCGTGCTCAGCGCGACATCGAACGCGGCGCGCGCGGCCGGCGTGGTGATCGTGTCGTCGCTCGCAAGTCGACGCAGCGTCGCTGCGTCGTAGTCGTCCGGACGGAGCCCGCGTGCATCAGCCGCGGCGAGCTGGTCGAGCAGAGCCATGGCCGCCGCGGTCGGTCGCCCACCCCGGATCCAGAGTGGAGACCACGCCGCGGCGTCGTACGCGCCGCGCAGGTCGGCGGCCACGTCGTCGAGTTGCCGCCAGCGCATGGCGGGATGCCGCCCGCCGTCGATGATGGCGCGGAGCGCCGTCCCGTCGGCGGACGTCGCCGCTGGTGGAGCGGCAACGGACTGCGACAGGGCGGGCGGCGCGGTCGCGATGACGCACGCAACGGCGAGCACCACACGCCATGCACGCGCGATTGGTCGTGAGGTATGCTGGGTCATCGAGTGGCGCGGATGGATGTCGAGCAGATAGAGGTCGGGCGGAGGGACGCTATCGTGGCTGCTGGATCTGCGGCCGTTGGACGCGGAGCGAGCGTATCGGGATCGGACCACCGGCCCAGTCGGCGGTGTGCGTCAGGCTGGGCCCTTGATAGTTGGGCAGCGCGAAGGCCACCACCCTCCACCCGGCCGGCACGCGCATGGAGCCGATGCGCGCGAAAGGAGAGCCATCGTTCGTGGTGCCGGGCCAGTCGCCGGTGGGGCCGAGCACACGGCCACGGTAGCCCCCCTGCGTGTAGAGCGTGAGTCCGCCTGACGAACCGACGGGCGGCGTCGGTGGCACCGGCTGCACGGCCACCCGGTCGAGCCGGAACGACCGCGCCTTGCCGACCCAGTACGCCGTGGCGCTCGCGGGTGCCCAGCTACTCGTGAGCCGGGTCTCCGTGCCCCGATAGTTGGGCTCCGTGTAGAGCGTCATCCGGTAGCCGGACGGCACGCGAACGGATCGGATGCGCCTGTCCCAGTAACCCCCGCCGGCCCAGCTCTGTGAAAGGACGGCGCTACGTCCCCTGAACTGCAACCCGTCGTAGACGGTCACGCCGCCCGACTGCGTCGGCGGCGTCGGTGGCGTGGGCCCTCCGGACGCTGACTGGTGAGGCTGTGTGAGGGCCAGCGCGCTTGCGAGCACGGCGATCACGGCTTTCAGTGGGAGCATCGGTCGAACCTCGGGGAGACGGGACGCAGAGTGAGATCAGGGCGGGCCATCAGCGCCTTGAGCGAGGCGCGTTGAAGGCAAGCACACGCCAGCGTGGCAGGCCTGGCGTGGTCAGTGCTCGTGCGCCGCGTCGCGCGGTCAGCGAGACGCTGATGACCGAGATGCCCCGGCGTCGCGCCGGCGGCGAACGGGGCGAGCGGTCCGTTGGTTCCCGTTAGCGTGAGAACCTCGCCAACGATGGCGTGACGAGTCGTCTCCGTGAGGGCGGCGAGCAGCGCCTGCCCCCTTGCGCTTCAGCGGCGCCGGCACTGCCCGTCGTCACGGGGCAATCGACGCTCGCAGCTTTTGGATGGCGCTGTCCGCCGCGTCCAGCCGGATGAGACCCGAGCGTGGGTCGTCGAGGTCCAACACCGTATAGATCGTGATCGAGACGAAACCGGCGTAGAGCAGCATGTGGAGCCAGCTGCGGCGCTCACGCTTTGCGGTCGAGTAGCCGGCGAGCAAGCCACTCATGAGTGCGAAGAGGATGAGCAGCGCGAAGACGAGCGACGGCGTTCGAGTGCGCAGCGCGATGCTGCGCGTGGTCGTGATGTCGATCATGTCGTTCAGCGACGGCAAGAGCAATCGCACGACATTTTGGGATGGGTCACTCGCGCCGATACGTATGGTACTGGACCACATCTCTCGCTGCAGCCCTTCCGCACGTGCAAGCTCTTGCTCGGCGGCCGTCAGGTCGGGGAGCCGTGCGTACATGCTGACACGTGCGTCCAGGTAGCTGCGAAACCGTTGGCGCATCGCAGGCTGCTCGCCAGCGGGTAGCAGGTCGAGTCGCAGATACGCGGTCCCGATTGCATTGGCTTCCTGGACGATCTGGGCGCGCCGCGCATCCAGCCGCGACGTCGCGCCCGAGAAGCTGAATCCCAGCAGCAGGCCGAAGAGCGCGAAGGCGGCTGCCTCCATCGCGCCGATGCCTTCGTGCGCCAGCGCAGGATCCTTTGAGGCCGCCCTGCGACCAATGCGAAAGCCACCCTCCAAGCAGGCCAGCATACCTAGAAACAGGCCCAACGTCAGCGCGATAGCCCCTGGAGCCAGGCTCATATCAGTCCATTCTCCGTCACAAGGAAACGAGTGAGCGTCGGGCGCCGCCACATCCGACTCTGCCTACCGCTCAAGCTCAGGCAAGTGCGCAACGGCGGGAAGATACGGCCGGTCCAGCCTTGCACATCGCGCCCGGGCCGGGCGGTGAGCCGTTCGGGCGCGCGCCGGTGGGCGGCATGACGCCCAGCGGTCCGGC
>JAYUTY010000445.1:0-9868 GCA_043754875.1 Gemmatimonadota bacterium | reverse complement strand
TCGTCAGCACGACGGTCGTGAACAGGAGTCCGACTTCCGCCGAGCTCTCCGCGACGCGGTCGGCACGCGCATCCTTGAGCCAGAGATAGACCACCGACGTCACCGCGACCACGCCGAAGGCGATGTACGCATTCAGCGCGGCGGGGAGATGCAGATAGTAGATCTTCTGGGCGAGCCCCTGCGTGGCTTCGGGCGGCGTGAACCAGATCGCGCGCACGTAGGCGGCGACTACGGCGACGACGGCCGCGACGAGCCATCCGTCGACCATCGGCGAGCGGGCGCGCGTCAAGGAGAGTGCGGCGGTGCTGGGTGAGGCAGTCATTCGTCGAGAGTGTAGGGAAATGCGACTGCGCTGGCGACGACGAACACGAGATCGAACCCGATCAGGATGCGGAGCCACGGCCACGCCTCGGCGACCGGACGTCCGGCGAGCAGGCGCGCCGTCGTGCCCGCCGCGGCGATCACGATCGGCACGAAGAACGGCAGGCTCAACATCGGGAGCAGCAGCTCGGCCAGTCGCGTGTTGACGGCCATGCTGCTGAACAGCGTCCCGACTGCGACGATCCCGATCGCCGCGAGCAGCGCGATGCCCGCCAGCGGCAGCGCGATGCCGCCGAGTGGCACGTTGTAGAACAGCGCCACGGCGGGGAGCGCCACCACCTGAACGCCCACGACGAAGACGACGTTCGCCAGCGCCTTCCCAAGATAGATGGACTCACGGTCCACCTGCGCCCCCAGCAGGGCATCCATCGCGCGGTCGGCCTGCTCCATGGCGAACGAGCGCTGGAGGCCCAGCAGGCCGCTGAAGGTGAAGATCACCCAGAGCACGCCGGGCGCGAGGTCGATCGCCGCGACGGCGGTGGGGTCCCAGGCGAAGTAGAAGATCGTCAGCGCGAGAAGCGCGAAGACCAGCGCGGAGAAGTAGGCGGTGCGCGTCCGGAACTCGATCGCGAGATCCTTCCGCGCCACGAGCCAGGCCGCGTGCAGCATTCCAGGCGGCGCGTTCAGCGCGTTCGACTCAGGCATCGGCGGTCACCAGCTCGCGGTACTCGCTCGCGTACTCGCTCGCGTCCACCGCGGCTCGCCGCTCGAACCGCGCGAACCGCCCGTGCCGCATGATCGCGACGTGCGTCGCCAGCGCGAGTCCTTCAGCCAGGTTGTGCGTCACGAGGAGTAGCGCCGCGCCTGCAGCGCGCCGCTCGGAGAGGGCGGCAGTGAGCGCCGCGCTTCCCACTTCGTCCAGCCCGGTGTAGGGCTCGTCGCAGAGGATCAGTCGCGGGCCGTGCACGATGGCGCGGGCGATCGAGACGCGCTGCTGCAGCCCGCGACTGAGCGCGCGCACGGGAGCGTCGGCACGGTCGAGCACGCGCATCGTCTCCAGCGCACCGCGCGCGGCGCGCACGGGATCGGCGACGCCGAACATGCGCGCGGTGAACTCGAGATTCTCACGAGCGGTGAGCGCGCCGTACAGCATGCTCGCGTGCGAGATCAATCCCACCTGGCCGCGCGCACCGTGCGCAGATCGCATCACGACACCACCCACCGTGGAGCGTCCGCCCGAGGGGGCGAGCAGTCCGGCGAGGAGGCGGAGCAGCGTCGTCTTCCCCGCGCCGTTCGGGCCGAAGAGCCCGAGGCAGTCGCCAGGTGCGAGCGCGAAGCTCACGTCGTTCACCGCGCGGCGACCACCGAATGTGCGCACGAGCCCCTCCGCCTGCGCCACCGACGTCGGTGTGTTCATGGCGTGCAGAGGCGCCCTCGGCAGAGGCGCGAGCGAGCGGGGCGGGCAGCATGCGTTGCGACGGCGGCCATTCCGCCAAAGATACCTGCCGCTCGGGGCTGCTGAGAGGGAAGAACCCTCACATGCACTCGCTCCCCATGGCAGCGCACGGTCGCCAGACAATCGCGAATTCAGCCTTAGCGCACATCCGGACCGTGATTAAAGTCACAATTCTGTTGTGACTCACGAGTCTTGATACGACTCCATAAGTCGTTATCATACATCATGTTACAGAATCGACCATCCCGCGTCAGTCCGGCGGGTGAGCACGATTCTAGCACTGTGGCAGATCGAGAAATCCACCTCACCAGCTTGGGAGCGACCGATGAACGTGCAAATCAGATTGCTGACGATGGCCGGAGCCAGTGTGTTCGCCCTGACGGCGTGCGCCACGAAGGGCGCCCTGCGCAACGGGCTCGAGGAGCAGCGCCAGGCAGTCGCCTCGGAGCGCACCGCGCGTCTCGCGGGTGACAGCGCGCAGCAGGCCAACATGCAGCGCGAGGTCGCCTCGCTCCGCACGGACCTGCAGGGTCTGCGCAGCGAGTTCGACGTGAAGATCAAGCAGGTCGCCGAGGGACTCCAGTTCGCCGTGCCGGTGCACTTCGCCTTCAACGACGCGAACGTGCGTCCGGAAGATTCCGCCGCGCTGGATCGCTTTGCCAGCGTCGTCGCGAAGCACTACCCCGGCTCGCAGGTCACGGTGGAAGGGTTCGCCGATCCCGCAGGCAGCGCGCGCTACAACCTCGCGCTGTCCAAGCGTCGCGCGGATGCAGTGAAGGGCTACGTGACGCAGAAGGGTGTGGACGCCTCGCTCGTGAACTCGGTCGGTTACGGCGAGACGCGCCTCGTGAAGCGCGGCGCCGCCAAGGACGCAGCGGGCGCGGAGCTCAACCGCCGCGTGGTGTTCGTGATCGAGACGCCGGCCAACGCCGACGCGACGAAGGTCACCGCGTCCGCCGAGACGACGCCGACGACCACGCCGTAAGCTCGCAGCGCTGGCAGGGAAGCGATAGGCAAGGGGGCGACGCTGAGATCAGCGTCGCCCCCTTGCCAATCGTTTTTCAAGTGGCCGCCACCAGCGGGAACACTCCGACATCCCGCGTTCGCGTCAGTAGTAGAACGCCTGAAGCTGCAGAGTGAAGCCGTTCTGCGTGAGCGCCGAGAGCGGCACCAGCGCCGCGTTGGTGCGATCGAACGAGCCGTACTGGTATGCCGCCTTCACGTTCAGGTTGTTCCCCATCACGTAGTAGGTACCACCGACCTGAAGGCGCGTCTCATCCTGTACCGAGGCGGTCTTCACGGCCTGGTCGAACTGGCGCGTCTCGAACTTGACCCACGGCGTGAAGCTCGCCGCGTTGAAGTGGTAGCCCGCCTCGGTTTCGAAGGTGTTCTGCTTGGGCAGCCCGGTGAAGAAGGTGTTCCAGTCGTAGTGGATGAAGGTGCCCGACAGCGTCACTCCGTCGGCCCCCACGGGATACGACAGGAAGGCGTCGGCCGAGTAGGCGCGGTAGCTGCTCTGGAGATCTCCTCCCACACCGAGCTGCAGCACCTTCCGCTTGCCGAGATAGGTCATCGGCATCGCGTATGAGATCGGCTCGGCGTCGAGCAGCTGGACCGCAATGCGGCCGGCGCCGCGCAGCGAGTTGGACGCGACCTGGGTCGGGGCCGCACTGCCCGACGTGATGGTGGTGGCGCGCGCGCCGGAGAAGACCCCCGCCCGGTACTCGATCTTGTTGTCCATCAGGTAGCCTTTGGCCAGGAAGCCGACGTCGCGCCCCGTGCTCGACGACGTGACGCCGCTGTTGAGCAGCGAGTAGGCCCCGAAATCCATGGCCAGCAGCGCGGGCGCGCTCGCGATGCAGTTGCGACAGAGCGGCACGTACTGAAGCCCGGCGTCGATCAGCAGGCCGTTTCCCTTCCCCGGCTTGATTTCGGCGTAGGCGTCCTGCGTGATGAAGCCCGACGCGAGGTTCTTGCTGAAGCCGGGCCCGGAGCGGCCCAGGTTGGGATTATCCGTCTCGAAGAAGAAGGTGAGTCGCGATCCGATGTTGGCGCCGACCAGCAGCCGCATGCGGCGCTGGAAGATGTTCTGCGCGTAGCTCGAATCCTGGCGGACGTTCTGCGTGAAGTCGGCCCAGGTCTGGCTGAGGAAGCCGATCTTGATGCTGATCGAGTCGTTGACCTTGATCGCCGCCTGAGCCTCGAGCGTGGGAGGAGTGGCGAGCACGAGTGCGGACAGGACGACGGCGGGCACACGGCGCAGGAACGACATCACGTTCTCCTCTGGGGAGTGGTGTATTGAGCGGTGGTATCATCTGCCTCGATGTCCACCCGGTTCGTCTCTTTCACGAACAGCGTGCCGATCACGAGCGTGATCACCGAGATGATGATCGGATACCAGAGCCCGGAGTAGATGCTGCCAGTCGCTGCGACGATCGCAAAGGCGATCGGCGGAAGGAAGCCACCGAACCAGCCGTTGCCGATGTGATACGGGAGCGACATCGACGTGTAGCGGATGCGGGTCGGGAACATCTCGACGAGCATCGCCGCGATCGGCGCGTAGACCATCGTCACGTAGAGCACGAGGATCCACAGCAGGAAGAGCACCATCGGCTTGTTGATCGCGGCCTTGTCTGCCTTCGCCGGATACTTCGCCGCGTCGAGCGTTCCGCCGAGCGACTTGTCGAACGCGGCCGCCTGCGGCTTGGCATCGGGGGCGGCGGCGTCGTACGACGGGATCGTCGTGGCGCCCACGCGTACGCTGGCGCCCGTGCCGGCCGCCGTCGTCTCGTTCGCGTACGGCACGCCGCGCTTCACGAGCGCCGCCTTGGCGACGTCGCACGGCGAGGTGAACTTCGACTTGCCGACCGGGTCGAACTGCACGGAGCACGCGGCCGGATCGGCGGCGATCACCACCGGCGAAGTGGTCTGTGCCGCTTCGAGCGCCGGGTTCGCGTAGTGGGTGATGCCGCGGAAAATCGGGAAGTACGTCAGCGCGGCGAGCAGCAGGCCGAGCATGATGATCGGCTTGCGGCCGATGCGGTCGGACAGCGAGCCGAAGATGAGGAAGAACGGTGTGGCCAGCAGCAGCGCGCCCGCAAGGAGCAGATTGGCCGTCTGCGCATCCACCTTGAGGATCTGCGTCAGGAAGAAGAGCGTATAGAACTGCCCCGTGTACCAGACGACGGCCTGCCCCATCGTGAGCCCGAACAGCGCGAGCAGCACGATCCTGAGGTTGCCCCACCTGGCGAACGACTCCGTGAGCGGTGCCTTGGACGTCTTGCCCTCGGCCTTCATCTGCTGGAAGAGCGGCGACTCGTTGAGCCGCAGCCGGATCCAGACCGAGACGGCGAGCAGCAGCAGCGAGACCATGAACGGGATGCGCCAGCCCCAGTCCTCGAACGTGTCGTTGCCGAGCCACATGCGGCAGCCGAGGATGACGAGGAGCGATAGAAAGAGACCGAGCGTGGCCGTCGTCTGGATCCACGACGTGTACAGTCCACGCTTGCCCATCGGCGCATGCTCGGCCACATACGTCGCCGCGCCACCGTACTCGCCGCCGAGCGCGAGACCCTGCAGCAGTCGGAGCAGGATCAGGATCGTCGGCGCTGCGACGCCAATCTTCGCGTAGCCTGGCAGGATGCCGACGATGAACGTCGACATGCCCATGATGAGGATCGTGACGAGGAAGGTGTACTTCCGTCCGACGAGGTCGCCGATGCGGCCGAAGAACACCGCGCCGAATGGGCGCACCGCAAAACCAGCCGAGAAGGCGAGCAGGGCGAAGATGAAGCTGAGCGTCGGGCTCACGGCGGAGAAGAACTGCTTGCCGATGATGGCCGCGAGGGAGCCGTACAGGTAGAAGTCGTACCACTCGAACACCGTTCCAAGCGACGACGCGAAGACGACCATCCGCGTCTCGCCTGGTGTCAGGACTCTCCTGCTCGGAACATCGGACGGCGGACCTGCGGTTGCCGCGGCAGCGGACACGGACTCCTCCCTCGAGATCGGTAGGTCGGGACTCGCGTAGGCTACAGTCGGACGATGATTCGTCAATGGGTTGCGTCGCACGTACGACCTGTTCACGATGCAGAGTCGGGTCGATTCCGCGACTGCGGTTGCCACGCGCGCGCGATCCCCCCAGAATGACGAGGAGTCGCTGTCTCCTCTCACGCACGCCCAATCATGTCCGACAATCTCGACGTCCTGCTGCAGGAGCACCGGAAGTTCGAACCGGACGCGGCATTCCGCGCCGCGGCCCACATCTCCTCGCCTGACGTCCTGGCGCGGGCCGCCGAGAATCCGGAGGAATACTGGGCAGAGCAGGCGCGCGAGCTGGAGTGGAGCACGCCGTGGCGTGAGGTGCTGGACTGGAGGCCGCCACACGCGAGGTGGTTCATCGGCGGCAAGCTCAACGCATCCGTCAATTGTCTCGATCGCCACGTGCGCACGAGCCGGCGCAACAAGGCGGCGCTGATCTTCGAGGGAGAGCCGGGCGACAAGCGCACGCTCACGTACTGGGACCTCTACGTCGCCGTCAATCAGTTCGCGAACGTGCTGCGCGGCCTCGGCGTGGCGAAGGGCGACCGCGTGGCGATCTACCTGCCGTTGATTCCCGAAGCAGCCATCGCGATGCTGGCCTGCGCGCGCATCGGTGCCATCCACTCGGTCGTCTTCGGTGGCTTCTCCCCCGAGTCGCTGCGCGACCGGATCAACGACTCGCAGTGCGAGGTCCTCGTGACGTCGGACGGTGGCTATCGGCGTGGCCAGGTCATCCCGCTCAAGAGAAACGCCGACGCGGCGCTCGAGGAGACGCCGTCCATCCGGCACGTCGTCGTGGTGCAGCGCCGGCCCGGCTCGACGAGCGGCGAAGCGTTCGCCGAGATGACGGAAGGGCGCGACCACTGGTGGCATCGACTGATGCGCAACGCGGCGATGTGGTGCGAGCCGGAACCGATGGATGCCGAGGACGAGCTGTTCATCCTGTACACGTCGGGCACGACCGGGAAGCCGAAGGGGATCGTCCACACCACCGGCGGCTACCTGGTGGGCGCGGCGACGTCCACGAAGATCGTGTTCGACCTGAAGGACGAGGACGTGTTCTGGTGCACCGCCGACGTCGGCTGGGTCACGGGGCACACGTATCTCGTCTACGGGCCGCTCGCCAACGGCGCGACGTGCGTGATGTACGAAGGCGCACCCGACTGGCCGGAGAAGGACCGCTTCTGGGAGATCTGCGAGCGCTACGGGGTGTCGATCCTCTACACTGCGCCGACGGCGATCCGCGCGTTCATGAAGTGGGGTGATCACTGGCCGGCGAAGCACGACCTCTCGCGCCTGCGCCTGCTCGGCTCCGTGGGTGAGCCGATCAACCCCGAGGCGTGGATGTGGTATCGCGAGCACATCGGCGGCAACCGCTGTCCCGTCGTGGACACGTGGTGGCAGACGGAGACGGGCTCGATCGTCATCTCACCACTGCCGGGCCTCACGGCGACGACGCCAGGCAGCGCGACGACGGCGCTGCCTGGTTACTCAGTGACGCTGCTGGACACGAACGCGCAGGAGATTCCGGTGGGTGGCGGGCTGCTCGCGATCACGAAGCCGTGGCCGTCGATGCTGCGCACGATCTGGGGCGACGACGCGCGCTACGTGGAGACGTACTTCTCCAAGTGGCCGAACCGGCCGGACATCTACTTCCCCGGCGACGGCGCCAAGCGCGACGACTCGGGAAACTTCTGGATCATGGGCCGCGTGGACGACGTGCTCAACGTGGCGGGTCACCGCATCGGCACGATGGAGGTGGAGAGCGCACTGGTGGAGCATCCGGCCGTGGCTGAGGCAGCGGTCGTTGGCAAGGCGCACGAGCTCAAGGGCCAAGCGATCGCGGCGTTCGTCACGCTCCGCGAAGGGTTCCGCCAGTCACCCGCGCTGCGCGACGAGTTGCGCGACTTCGTGGCGCAGAAGATCGGCGCGATCGCCCGGCCGGACGACGTGATGTTCAGCGCCGACCTGCCGAAGACGCGCTCGGGGAAGATCATGCGGCGGCTGCTGCGGGACATCGCTGAGGGTCGGGCGCTCGGGGATACGACGACGCTTGCGGATCCGAATGTGGTCAATTCGCTGAAGGAGCTCTACGAGGCGAATGAATCGTAGAGAACGGCGACTGCAGTACTGGGGTGGCCAACGGCCACTGCAGTACTGTGGTAACTACGTCGGACTCGGTACTCGGAATGGCATACTGCTCCCTAGAATGCCTGGCGAGATCACGCGGTAGCTGGCTGCCGAGCCACGACTAGCTCCTACGGCATCCGACCTCACACAGCGTCAGTACAGCGGCACCGCAATCGTCCAGGAACAGCCCCGCATTCTAGGGGCCTTTGTGCCATTCCGAGTACCGAGTCCTAGGTAGTTACCCGTGTACTGCAGCGGTACTGAAGTACGGAGTAGTACTGCGTAGCTTTTCGCGCCGTCTCCGTCCCTGCCAGCGACTGGTATATTCCCTGCGCTGGCAGCAACAGCCTCAACCGGATGATCGAGCCATGTGGAGCTTTCTCAAGCGCCTGTTCCCTGAAAACATCTTCGCCCGAAAGATCGACCCAGGGGCGGAGCGCCGGCTGCGGCTGGCTCAGGCGCGGGCCGAGGAGTCGATCATCCGGGCGCATGTGGACAATGCGCTGATGTTCGTGGACACGCTGGCGGAGGATCTCACCTTCGACCGGGCGATCGATTCGTACATCCGGCAGATGTCGATTCCCGAGCCGCTGGCCAGCACGGTGGCAACGCGCACGCTCGTGGTGCTCGGCCAGGATCTCGTGCCCTACCGACGCCGCTCGCGCGAGGAAGGGGGCACGGTTCCTCCCGACGATTCGCGCCCGCCGCTCCGGCTGGGCGAGGCATCGGAAGCCAGGCGCGGCGTCAAGCGCGCGTAAGGCGCGCGGTTCGTGCGGTGACTACTCGTCGCCGCGAACGGCTCGCAGGCTGACTTCTTCCGTGTTGCGGATCCCGCGCCCATAGCCGCCGACCTTGAGCTTGTCCGCGAGCTCGGCGGCCGTCTCGAGCGCGAAGGCGTTCGTCTCGCGAAGGTCGAGCAGACTCACGACGAACAGCGCGGTGGCGAGCAGCGCCGAGATGACGCACCACATGCAGATCGCATCGATCACGAACAGCTCGAGGTACGTGAGCCAGAGCGAGAAGAGAACGCCGACGCCCGTGATCATTGCGAGCAGCTGCGAGACGCGGCGGTCGTCCACGAGCGCGGGGCGCAGCCCGACCAGCGAGATGGCGAGCACCATCACGTAGTAGCCGACGCCCCACATCCCCACCGGCACGCCGAGCAGGGTGGCCCACTTGGACGTCTGCACCGTCTCGCACGAGCCGACGGCGCAGGCGAGCGTTCCGATGTAGCCGAGCTTGTAGAGCGTCAGGTAGAGCGCGACGAACACACCCGCGAGCGCGATGAGCGCCGCGAGCATCCGCTTGTTCACGACCCCTTGCCCCCCGACGGCGCCGGGGCAGCGGCGGGAGCAGCGGCGCCGCTCGGTGCAGCAGCGGCCGGCGCCGACTTCGTTGCCTCATCCACGTACTTCTTGAACGCGTCGTACGGCAGCGCGCCTGGGATGACCTTGCCTCCGATCACGAAGGTGGGCGTCTGCTGGATCTGCCGCTGCTCGGCCAGGCGCAGGTGCGCCTGGATCTTGGCGCGGTGCGTGTCCGCGTCCATGCACGAGTTGTACTTCGACATATCGAGGCCGACACCCTTGGCGAGGTCGGCCAGGACCGGGCGCGGACTGCTCGTCGCCTCACCGTTCCACTTGTCCTGATTAGAGAAGATGGCATCGTGCATCTCCCAGAACTTGCCCTGGTCGTTGGCGCACGCCGCAGCCAGCGAGGCCGACCAGGTGTTCTTGTGCATCGGGAGCGGGTAGTCGATGTAGCGCACGCGGATCTTCCCCGTATTCACCAGCCGGGTGCGCACGTCGGGCTCGGTGATCGTGGCGTACTGGCCGCAGCCTGGGCACTCGAAGTCGGCGAACTCGGTCACCTCGATCGGTGCCGTCGGGCTGCCCATCACGTAGCCCTCGGACTTGATCA
>JAYUTY010000444.1:0-3389 GCA_043754875.1 Gemmatimonadota bacterium | reverse complement strand
ATACGGACGGGAGAGCAGGCCGCAAGTCGCTCGAGCTGATCCTCGGTATCTACGAGAGCGCGAAGACCGGGCGCGAAGTGCCGATCCCGCTTCGCACCCGTCTATAATTAGCTGATTGGCTGCAGCAGTCAGGCGCGGCGGCGAGGCGGCTTACGGCCGGCGCAGCGCACGATGTCCACCGTTTCCCAACCACGATATGTCCGTCCCGCTCCTCGACCTGAAGGCCCAGCACGCCACGATCCGCGACGAGGTGGTCGGCGCGATGCTGAAGATCGTCGACGATCAGACCTTTATCCTCGGAGCGGCGGTCGGCGAGCTCGAATGCGCCGTCGCCGGGCTCTCGCGGACGCGCCATGCCATCGGTTGCGCGAACGGGACGGACGCGATCCTGCTCGCCATGCGCGCCCTCGACATCGGGCGCGGCGACGAGGTGATCACGACCCCGTTCACCTTCTTCGCCACGGCGGGGACGATCCACAACGTTGGTGCCACGCCGGTCTTCGTGGACATCGAGCCGCGAACATTCAACATCGTCCCCGAGGCGGTCGCGGCCGCGCGGACGTCCAGGTCCAAGGCCGTGATCCCGGTAGATCTGTTCGGGCAGATGGCGGAGCTCGAGCACGTGGCAGCGGCAGTGCCAGGGTTGCCCATCATCGAGGACGCGGCGCAGTCGATCGGTGCTCGCCGAAAGGTGAACGGCAGCTGGACCATGGCCGGCCAGCTCCCGACGATCGGCACGTTCAGCTTCTTCCCGTCGAAGAATCTTGGCGGCTACGGCGACGGCGGAATGATCGTGACGCAGGACGACGCGATCGCCGAGCGGCTCAAGCGCCTGCGCGTGCACGGCGGCGCCAAGCAGTACTTCCACGATGAGGTCGGGTACAACAGCCGGCTCGACGCACTGCAGGCCGCGGTGTTGAGCGCGAAGCTGCCGCATCTGGCCGGATGGAGCGCGAAGCGGCGCGAGAACGCTGCGTACTATGACGCCGCCTTCGCCGACCTCGTCGCGCAGGGCGCGATGACGACGCCGTACGTCGCACCGGAGAACGAGTCGATCTTCAATCAGTACACGATTCGCGTGGGGCAGGGCCGGCGTGACGCGCTGCAGGTCGCGCTCAGGGAGAAGGGAGTGGGCACGTCGATCTACTATCCGCTTCCGCTGCACCTGCAGCCCTGTTTCGCCCATCTCGGCTATCGCGAGGGACAGTGTCCGGAGAGCGAGCGCGCCGCCAAGGAGGTGCTCTCGCTGCCGATCTTCCCGGAGCTCACGCGCCATCAGCTCGACGAAGTGGTCGCAGCGGTGCACTCGTTCTTCGGGCGTTGAGGCCATGAACATCACGGTCATCGGCTCCGGCTACGTCGGTCTCGTCGCGGGCGCATGCCTCGCCGAGACCGGTAATCCGGTGATTTGCGCCGACGTCGATGCGGCGAAGATCGAGGGGCTGAAGCAGAACGTCCTCCCGATCTACGAGCCCGGCCTCGACGACTACGTCGAGCGCAACCAGAAGCAGCAGCGGCTCTCGTTCACCACCGACATCGCGGCCGCGATCGCGGGTGCCGACGTCGTCTTCATCGCGGTGGGCACGCCACCGGACGAGGATGGGTCCGCCGATCTTCGCCACGTGATCGACGTCGCCGAGCAGATTGGCCGGCACATGACGCGGGAGCTGGTCGTCGTCACCAAGTCCACGGTGCCCGTGGGCACTGCGCTCAAGGTCTCGGACGCGATCGCGCCGAACGCGCAGTATCCCTACCACATGTGCTCCAATCCGGAGTTCCTCAAGGAAGGCGCGGCGATCGACGATTTCATGAAGCCCGATCGCGTCGTGATCGGGGTGGACAGCGACCACGCTCGCAGCGTGATGGCCGAGCTCTACGCGCCCTTCGTGCGCACCGGCAAGCCGATCATCTTCATGGACATCGCGTCCGCCGAGATGACGAAGTACGCTGCGAACGCGATGCTCGCGACGCGGATCTCATTCATGAACGAGATCGCGAACCTGTGCGAGATCGTGGGCGCCGACGTCGATCAGGTGCGCAAGGGCATCGGCTCGGACAGCCGGATCGGACCGGCCTTCCTCTTTCCCGGTCCCGGCTATGGCGGCTCGTGCTTCCCCAAGGACGTCAAGGCGCTCGTGCGCACTGCCAGGGAGCGGAAATTGACGCTGCACGTGCTCGACGCGGTCGAGCAGGCCAACGACATCCAGAAGCACCGGCTCTGTCAGAAGCTGCAGGCGGCGCTCGGCTCGCTGCGTGGCAAGCGCATCGCGATCTGGGGGCTGGCGTTCAAGCCGAACACCGACGACATGCGCGAGGCCCCCTCGCTCGTGCTGATCGAGGAGCTGCTCGGGGCGGGGGCGACGATCGTCGCGCACGATCCCGTCGCGATGCCCGAGACCCGTCGCCGGATCGGCGAGGCGATCGGCTACGCGGAGACGAGCTACGCCGCGCTCGAAGGCGCGGATGCTCTCGCGATCGTCACCGACTGGAACGAGTACCGCCACCCCGACTTCGCGCGCATCAAGAGCACGCTCAGCTCGCCGGTGATCGTGGACGGACGGAACCTGTACGACGCGCGAAAGATGCGTACACTGGGCTTCACGTACCAGTCGATCGGGCGCGGAGGAGTCGCGTGAGAGTCCTCATCACCGGAGCCGCGGGCTTCCTCGGCTCCCACCTCTGCGACAAGTTCCTCGCCGAGGGGCACAGCGTCGTCGGGCTCGACAACTTCGTGACCGGGCACGGGGACAACATCGCGCACCTCATGGGTCACGAGCGGTTCGACTTCGTGCGCCACGACATCTCGACCTACACCTACGTGGCGGGCGCGCTGGACGGCGTCCTGCACTTCGCCTCGCCGGCCAGTCCGATCGACTACCTCGAGCTGCCCATCGAGACGCTCAAGGTCGGGTCGCTGGGCACGCACAACGCGCTCGGGATCGCACGAGCCAAGGGCGCGAGGTTCTTCATCGCGTCCACCTCTGAAGTGTACGGCGACCCGCTCGTGCACCCGCAGACCGAGGACTACTGGGGCAACGTAAACCCCATCGGGCCACGCGGTGTCTATGATGAGGCCAAGCGGTTCAGCGAGGCCATGACGATGGCGTACCACACCTATCACGGGGTGGACACGCGCATCGTGCGCATCTTCAACACCTATGGCCCACGCATGCGTCCGCGCGACGGACGCGTCGTCTCCAACTTCATCGTGCAGGCGCTCTCCAACGAGCCGCTCACCGTCTATGGCGACGGCTCCCAGACCCGCAGCTTCTGCTATGCCTCCGACGAGGTGGACGGGATCTATCGCCTCTTCATGCACGGCGACCACATGCCGACCAACATCGGGAATCCGGACGAATACACGGTGCGACAGCTTGCCGAGCTCGTCG
>JAYUTY010000443.1:0-9878 GCA_043754875.1 Gemmatimonadota bacterium | reverse complement strand
TGCAGACGGAGGACTACTCCGACTGGCGTACCGACGTGTCGCTGCCCGACAACTTCTTCCAGGCGGAGCACTGGGCCGAAGGCCAGCACTGGGCGAAGCCAGCGGCGCGATGAACCGTCGTCCGAGCCGGCGCATCATTCTCGATGAGCGCCGGCACGACGGTTCGCTGGCTACGGCGTAGGGGGCTGCGATTCCGGAAGCAGCACGAAGCGCGCGTAGTTCTTGACGTCCAGGAAGCGCTTGGCCGCATCCTGGATCGTGGCGGGGCTCAGCGCCCTGATCATGCGATCGTAGTCCGCACCGAGTCCGGCGATGTCCTCGTTGGCCTGCACGCGCGCGATGATGTTGCTCAACCAGTAGGAATTCTGCTTCACTTCCGTCTCGCGCTGCCGCACCATCTGCGCGCGGACCTTGTCCACGTCGGCGGCGGAGGGTCCCTTCCGCTGCAGCGTGTCGATGAGCGCGAAGACTGCCGGCGTCAGCTTGGCCACGTTCTCCGGCGAGGAGCTGAACTGGACCTGCACCGAATATTCCTCGCGTGGCGTACGGCCGATGCGCGCACCCACACCGGGGCTGTAGGTACCACCGAGCTGCTCACGAAGCGTCTCGATCAGCTTGATCTGCAGATAGTCCGTGAGGGCGCGGATAGCGAGCCGGTTCTCGGGCGTGTACCTGGTCTCGCCGGAGAAGACGAGGACGCTGCTCGCCTTGTTCTCGCTTCCCTTGCGCACCGTCACGTCGACGACGCCTTTCGGCGGGCCGTTGGTGACGTTCTTGAAGGTCTCCTTGCGCCCAGTCGAGGGCAGCGAGGCGAGGTACCGCTCCACGAGAGGCCTCATGGCGGCCGGGTCGAAGGTGCCGACGAAGACGAAGGTGAAGTTCGACGCATCGGCGAAGCGATCGCGATAGAAGGCGAACGCGCGATCGAGATTGACTTCATTCACCGTGGCGGTCGTGATCGGCCGCGAGCGGAAGTCGTGCTGCGACAGCGTCACGGCGATCGTGTCGCCGAACACCGAGTTGGGATCGGCGCTCCGGTTCTGCAGGAAGGGGCCGATCTGATTCCGGAACGTCTGGTAGGCCAGTGTGTCCAGTCGCGGCGCAGTGAACTGGAGATAGGCGAGCTGCAGCAGCGTCTCCATGTCCTTGGGCGAGCCTCCCCCGGCCAGCCCTTCGGTGGTCTCGGACATCGTCGGCACCACGCGAACCGACTTGCCGCTGAGCTTCTTCGTCAGGTCCACGCGATTGAGCGAGCCCACACCACCGAGCGCCGCGAGCTGAGTGGAGAGCGTGGCCGACATGAATTCCTGGTTCGACGCGAGCGATGTGCCGCCGTTGGCATAGGCCGAGAAGAGCACCTCGTCCGCCTTGAAGTCGGTCGGCTTGAGCAGGACGCGCGCGCCGTTGCTCAGCGTCCACTCGATCACGTCGGTACCGGGGAGCACCCGCTCGGCCATGACCTTGCCAGGCGCGGGCGCCTTCGCGAGCAGCGCATCGCCCGAGACGGTCTCCACGTAGGCGGTCAGCGGCGCCTTCGCGGCTCGATCGAAGACGGCGAGCAGCTGCTGCTCCGTCGGAGGCGGGACGTCGGCCTTCTGCGGCGCGGTCACGACGACCACCCGATTCTCGTCCGTGATCCACTTGCTTGCCGACGTATTGACCTCGGCGAGCCCGATCGTGGGGAGCATCTGGAGCGCGAGCTGGTACTCGGCCTCGATACCCGGGACGACGTCGCCCAGCAGGTAGTTGGAGACGTACTCCTGCACGTACGCGCTGGAGTTGGTCTTGGCGCGCTCGGTGTAGGCGCCGTCGTATGCGCGCAGCAGATTGAGCCGAGCGCGATCGAGCTCCGCCGGAAGAAAGCCGTACTGATCGACCCGACGGGTCTCGGTGAGCAGTGCGTCGAGACCACGCTCCACACCACCGTCCTTGACCGCGGCGCCGAGGGTGAAGCCGCTCACGCTGCGCACGAAGAACTGCTGCTTGGAGGCGACCGCGCCGAGGAAGGGCGCGTCGGGACGCTGCACGATCTCGGCGAGCCGCGCGTTGAGCATGCTCGTGTACAGGCTCTCGATCAGGCGTCGACGATAGTCACCGATGGTGAGCGTGCGCTCGGGCGCTGCCTTGAACGAGACCTGCACCACGGTGCTCGTGGCCTCCTTGTCCGACGCGATCACGACGAGCGGCGACCGGTTGCCCGGGACCTGCACCGCGGGGCGCGGCTCGACGTTCGGCTTCGGCGTGATGCGCGCGAAGTGCGAGCGGATCTGCGCTTCGATCGAATCCGGATTGAAATCACCAACCGCGACGACCGCCATCAGATCGGGGCGATACCAGCTGTCGTAGTAGCTCCGCAGCACGCTCGGAGTGGCGACGCCGATGCTGCGCTCGGTGCCGATCGGAAGGCGCGTGGCATAGCGCGAGTCCTTGAGCGCCACGGGCAGGATGCGGCGGATCATGCGGTCGCTCGCTCCCTTGCGCCCGCGCCATTCCTCGAGCACCACACCTCGCTCGCCGACGACCTGGGCGGAGTCGAACGTCTGGCCGTGCGCCCAGTCCTCCAGAATGTCGAACGCCTTCGTGACGATCGCCGCCGTGTCGGTCGGCACCGGAAGGATGTAGACCGTCTCGTCGAAGCCCGTGTAGGCGTTGAGATCCGCGCCGAACTGCACGCCGATGGACTGCAGGTAGCCGACGAGCTGGTTCTTGGCGAAGTGCGTCGTGCCGTTGAACGCCATGTGCTCGATGAAGTGCGCGTAGCCGAGCTGGTTCTCCTTCTCGAGCACGGAGCCGGCATTGACGACGAGACGCAGCTCGGCGCGCTTTTCGGGCTTTGCGTTCTGGCGGATGTAGTAGCGCAGCCCGTTCGGGAGCGTTCCGATGCGCAGCTTGGGGTCTGGGGCGAGCGGCGTAGTGAGGGCGGGCAGAATCGCAGCGGCGGGCGCGGCGGGCGCGGTCGCGGGCTGCTGCGCCTCGACAGGGAGGGCCGTGGCGAGCAGCAGAAGGCCGACGAGCTGGGGCGAGGACATGGACAGTTGGTAAACGGGGGATCAACGGACAGACGGGTGCAGTCTGGGCGGGCGCAGCTCGTGTGGCAACCGAGCAGGTGAGCGTACACCCTCCCTCGCGGCGCGTTCGCATCCTATCGCCTGGTCCCCGCCCACGCGATCCAAAGCGCGCCTCCAGCGTGCCGAAGACGGGAATGAGATAGGTGACCGTCGTCGTTCGCGTGCGCCCGATCGACGCGACGAGGCGGAAGTGCAGGAGGTAGGCGACTGCGGTGCAGAGCACGGCGAGCGCCACGAGCGATAGCGCTGCGGGGTGCGTCACCTGGGCGGACGGAAGCTGCCAGAGCGCTGGAACCATCAGCCATGCGCCGGCGCCAAGCTGCTGGCCCACCGCGAGCGTCAGCGCCAGGACGCCGCTGAGCCGACGCTTGGTGCAGACGCCAGCGAGAGCGTAGGTGCATGTGGCGACGAGCGTCGCACCGATGCTGATCAGCACCTCTGGTGTGAGCGCGCTCGGTCTCCAGCCCACGAGGATGGCACCGCCGGCGACGCCGAGAATGAGGCTTGAGGCGCGCCGAAAGGTGATCCGCTCACCGAGCCAGAGCGCGGCGAACAGCGACGCCCCGAGCGGCACGGTCGCGCGTTCAGCATCGCCGCCAGCGATGCGGTGAGTCGCAATTCGGCCGCGGCGATGACTAGGGGGGAATCGCGCCGTTCAGCGCACCGAGCGCGAGCGCCGCGTCATCTCCTTCGGCTGGCGGTACGACTTCAACGATCACGCGCTGCACGAGGCGGAGGAGATGCCGCCGTTCCTGCTCCCGTTGCGCGACGCAGCGGCGCGGTTCGCCGGACTCCCCGCCGAGACGCTCCAGCATGTGCTCGTCACGGAGTACTCGGCGGGCGCGGGGATCGGCTGGCACCGCGACAAGGGCGTGTTCGGCGACGTGATCGGCATCTCGCTGCTCTCGCCCTGCGTGCTGCGCATGCGGCGGCAGAGCGGGGAGCGCTGGGAGCGACGCTCGCTCCGCGTGGAGCCGAGGTCGGTGTACCTCTTTCGCGGTGAGGCACGGACCGACTGGGAGCACAGCATCCCCGAGGTGGATGCGCTGCGCTACTCGATCATCTTTCGCAACCTGCGCCAGTCGGCCGGCGCGTCAGCGGCGAGTGCACACTAGCCCGTGCTCACCTTGCGTTCCTCTTCCACGTACGAGATCGCGCCCTTGTCTGGCCGGACGCCGCGCCCGAGGCGTTCGGCCCACTGCTCCGTGAACTCCGCGCCGAGGAGGAGCACCATCGCGGTGTAGTAGACCCAGATCAGCACGATCGCGAGCGCGCCCGCGGCACCGTAGGCCTTGCCCGGGTCCGAGCTGCCGAGATAGAGGCCAATCCCGGACTTGCCCAGCACGAACAGCAGCGCACTTCCAAGCGCACCGGCGCGGACGTCGCGCCAGGCGATGCGCGCGTCGGGCAGGTAGCGGAACATGAAGGCGAACAGCACGGCGATGAGGGCGAATCCGACGACCGACGTGAGCGTCTCCATCACGACGTTGCTTCCGGTCAGGCTCCCCGTCCAGCGCGTGGCGACGGCGGTGAGCGCCGTGGTCAGCGCCAGCGAGACGAGCAGGAGGAAGGCGACGGTGATGACGAGACCGAAGGAGAAGATGCGCTTGGACAGAAAGACCCGGATCTGATTCCGCCGCGGGTCCGGCTTGACGCGCCAGACACGGTTGAGCGCGCTCTGCAACTGCGAGAACGTCGCCGTCGCGCCCGACATCAATGCGAGGAGACTGAGCAGCGTGGCGACGGATGCAGTTCCATCCGAGTGGGCGGCGTGCGCGAGGATCGTGCTCACCTGTCCCGAGCCGGCTTCACCGATGAGCTTGCCCACCTGGCCGACGATGGCGTTCTGGACCTTCATCGGATCCATGACGCGTCCGGCGATGGTGAGCAGCAGTGTGAGGAGCGCGGGGAGCGAGAAGAAGGTGTAGAACGACAGCGCGGCCGCCATCGTCGAGCAGTCGTCGCCGAAGAACTTGATGATCGTCGCCCAGAGCAGTCCTCCGAAGCCGCGCGCGCGGGCGGCGACGCTCATGCGTGCGCGGAGCTCTCGATCGTCCGTCATCTGATCACCGTGCGCGAGCGCCAGGCCGACGAGTCGGCGGGCAGCTCCGGGGTCGCGAGCCCGGAGCCAGGCGGCATCTGGACGGTGTCTGATGTCATCCTGATGTCATCCGGACGAAGTGGGGATGATTGCATGCCAATGGAACGGAGTTCGCATTCCGGACCCCTTCGATGCAACGAGCGCGCCTCGTGGATGCACGCGCCACCTCCGGACGAAGATACGGTGACGACGACCGACACGCACGCCCCCGATCAGCTGGTCCTGCAGACGTCGGCGGGGGACTACCCGCTGCACGAATACCGGCGGCGCGTGCAGGACGACGAGTGGTCGATCCTCCACACCGGCGCCATCCTCACGATCGCGGACGAGTCGCGCTTTCTCTCCGAAGGAGAGAGCCGCCAGCCGTACGGCGTCGTGCTCTGGCCCGCCGCAATCGCGCTCGCGCACGACATCGTCGCGCGTCGGGAGCAGTTTGCCGGCGCGCGGGTGCTGGAGCTCGGCGCCGGCACCGGGCTGCCCGGGATCGTGGCGGCGACGCTCGGCGCGCGCGTGATCCAGACGGATCGGCATGAAGGCGCCCTCACGGTGTGTCGTCGGAATGCGAGTCGACATGGCGTTCCGCAGATCGAGCATCGCGTCGTGGACTGGTCGGACTGCGCGCTCGATGAGCGGTTTGCCTGGATCATCGGCTCCGACATCGCGTATGCCTCGGCGATGCATCCAGCGCTTCGGCGATTGTTCGACACGCTGCTCGCGCCGGGCGGGCACGTCCTGCTCGCTGATCCGTTTCGGCGACCGAGTCTTCCCCTGCTCGAGGCGCTCGAGGGCGACGGCTGGTCCGTGGGGCTCAGCAAGTGGAGCGTGGAGGTTGAAAGCGGGCAGCGTCTGATTGGCGTGTACGAGCTCGCTCGACGCGAGCCTGGCTAGCGCGTCGGCGCTCACGCGAGCAGGAAACACCGCCGGATCTCCTCAGTCGTACCCCACCACGTCCGCGGCTTCACTGCGTCGAGACGCCCACGACCTCCGCCGTGGCACTCGGCAAGCGCTGCCTGTATTCTCCACGCGTTCGAGTGGAGGTACACGCCATCGGAGGCACCATGGTACGATTTGGGCCGCTCTCGCGCAGTCGCTCTCGTAGCCGCGTGCACGGACTCTTCGTCACGCTGCTGCTCCTCGGCTGCCGAGCCTCACCGCCCACCCCTGCCTCCCGCGACTCGACGCTGTCGAACGGCATCGGCCGCCTGCCGACCGGCCTGATGCTCGACCCCGCGGGACGCACGACGCCCGTCGGCGCGATGCCGCTGGCGGCGGTGCTCGCGCCGGGTGGACGACGCATCGTCCTGTCGCTCAGCGGCTGGCGCGTGCAGGGCATTCAGGTAATCGATCGGGGAACGGGCACGGTGGTGCAGACGCTCGTGCAGCCCTCCGCCTTCGTCGGGCTGGCGTTCGCTCCCGACGGTCAGTCGCTCTACGCATCGGGCGGCAATCAGGACGTCATCTATCGCTATCGCTGGTCGGGCGACTCGGCAACGCTCGTCGACAGCATCATTCTCGCGCCGAAGGGACGTGCTGGCGGAACGCGCTATCCCGCTGGTCTGGCGCTCGCCCCCGATGGTCGCACGCTGTACGTGGCCGAGAACCTCGGCGACGCACTCGCAGTCGTCGAGCTGCCATCGGGCCGCATCAGGGAGCGGCGTCCGACCGCTCGCTATCCCTACGCAGTCGCGGTCGCACCGGACGGGCAGCTCTTCGTGTCCTCGTGGACCGGCGCCTCCGTGCTCGCCTTCCGTCCACGATCGGACGGCACGCTCGGTGAAGCAGCGACGATCGCGGTTGGCCGGCATCCATCCGCGCTGCTGCTCAACCGCGCCGGCACACGCCTCTTCGTCGCCTCGGCCAGCACCGATCGCGTCACCGTGCTCGACACCCGCTCGCATGCGCGCGTCGCCGAGCTGCTCGACGCACCGCCCCAGGCCACGGAGGGGAGCACCCCGAACGCACTCGCACTGAGCGGGGACGAGGCGCAGCTCTACGTTGCCGAGGCGGACAACAACGCGGTCGCAGTGTTCCGATTGGGTTCCGCGTCGCACGACGCAGGTGGCGCAACGAGCGATAGTCTCGTCGCGCGCATTCCGGTGGGCTGGTATCCCAGCGCACTGCTCACCGCGGGCGAGTCGCTCTACGTCGCCAATGGAAAGGGCCGCGGCACGCGCGCGAATCCCGATGGTCCCACGCCCACGCACCCGCGCACGCCCACCTCACGCACGTACACGCTCGGGCAGCTCGATGGCACCCTGACGACGCTCACTGCAGACGAGCTCCGCGGGGCCGCGCTCCCCGCACTGACGATTCGCACGGCGCGCGCCAACGGTTGGGATCGCCCGCTGTCCCGCGCAACGACCTACCCGCCATTCGAGCACGTCGTCTACGTGATCAAGGAGAATCGCACCTTCGACCAGATGCTCGGCGACCTGCCCCACTCAGACGGCGACAGCTCGCTCGTCTTCTTTCCTCGCCGAGTCTCGCCCAATCATCATGCCCTGGCGGAGCGCTTCGGAATCTTCGACCGCTTCTTCGTGAACGCCGAGGTCAGTCCGGACGGTCACAACTGGTCCACGGCGGCGTACGCGACGGACTATCTCGAGAAGACGGTACCGTCGAATTACAGCTCGCGCGGGCGGTCGTACGACTACGAAGGGACGAATCGCGGATTCGACGTGGCGAACATCCCCGATGACGATGTCGCGGAGCCGGCGAACGGCTACGTCTGGGACGCCGCGGTCCGCGCCGGCCTCACGCTACGCAATTACGGCGAGTTCGTCTCGCGCACTGACGTCGGCGCCGGAGCGGCGCCCAACGACTCGCAGGCAACCGGGCACGCGCGAGCCAGCCGCTACGTCGGCAACAAGCGGGCGCTGCGCGGCGTCACGTCCGCCGACTATCCCGGCTTCGATCTCGACGTGCGCGATCAGCGGCGCGCCGACGTCTGGCTGCGCGACTTCGCCCTCGACGTGCAGCGCGGAACGATGCCGTCGCTCGAGATCGTGCGTCTTCCCAACGACCACACGGCTGGCATGCGCGCCGGATCGCCGACGCCGTCCGCCTACGTGGCGGACAATGATCTCGCGCTGGGGCGGATGGTCGCGGCGGTCTCGCGAAGCCCGTTCTGGAAGAACACTGTCTTCTTCGTCGTGGAGGACGACGCGCAGAACGGTCCTGATCACGTCGACTCGCACCGCTCGCTGCTCTTCGTGCTCTCCGCCTACTCGCCGACGGGGGCGGTGCACCGCTGGGTCAACACGACGGACGTCGTCGCGACGATGCTCGAGATCCTCCATGCGCCGCACCTGTCGAAGTTCGACACTCATTCGCGGCCGCTGCGCGAGATCTGGGCAGCGACCGCGGATCTGCGCCCCTACGTCGCGCTCGCCCCCGCGGTGGATTCCACCGCGGTCAATCCGAAGGCGACGACGGGCGCCCGTCAGTCGGCGCGCCTCGACCTCTCCGAGGAGGACCGCGCCGAGGAGGACGCATTCAACCGCGTGCTGTGGACGGGCATCAAGGGAAATGTGCCGTATCCGGGCGTGCGCCGCGCATCCATCGGCGAGCTGCGCCGGAGCTACTGACACCCGTTCGTATTATCCGCGACACGTCGGCTCACCAGGAGAATGGAGCACGGACTCATGTGGACAGAATTCAAGGCGTTCGTGATGCGGGGCAACGTGATGGATCTGGCCGTCGGCGTCATCATCGGCGCGTCGTTCGGCGCGGTGATCAAGTCGCTCGTCGAGGACGTCGTGATGCCGCCGATCGGACTCGCCACGGGAGGTGTGGACTTCGCGAATCAGTACGCGCTGCTGAAGGTGGGCACGAAGGCGCCGGCGCCATACGCGTCACTCGCGGCGGCTAAGGAGGCCGGCGCGGTGACGTTGAACTACGGCGCCTTTCTGAACACGCTCCTCACCTTTCTGATCGTCGCGCTCGCCGTCTTCCTGATCGTCCGCGCCGTGAATCGCCTCTACCGGACGCCCGCTCCCGCCACTCCGGATACGCGCGCATGCCCGTTCTGCACCATGACGATCTCGCTCTCCGCCACGCGATGCCCGCACTGCACGTCGCCGGTGGGCGCCGCGGCTACGGCGTAGCAGTCAGCCGGCGGACGGCGGCGCGGCGGGCCCGTCGTACGATTCCATGTGCACGAGCACGGTGGCGACGCTGGGCATCGCGGCCCGGATCGCGCTCTTCACCTTCCCGCTCAGCACGTGTGCCTCGTGCAGCGGGAGCATCGGATCGGCCTGCACATGCAGCGTCACTCGGTACGCCGTGCCGGTCTTGCGAACCGCGAGCTGCTCGGTGGCGATGACCCCCTCCACCGAATCCGCCGCTTGTCGGATGGGCTCGACGATCTCGGCGCCGGGCATCCGGTCCATGAGGTCGTCGCCGGATGCGCGGAGCATCGCGATCCCGTTGTAAGCGATGACGGCGGACGCGACGAGCGCTGCCCAATCGTCGGCCGATGCCCACGCGACGCTGCCGCCGTAACGGCCGCCGATGATCGCCGCGCTGATGCCGATGAATGCCGCCGCGGAGGTGATGGCGTCGCTCCGGTGGTGCGCGGCGTCGGCCTGCACCGCCGGGCTTCCAGTCTCGGCGCCCACCGCGCCGACGCGCCGCGCCATCACAGACTTGATGAGCATGACCCCCACCAGCACGCCCAGCGTCCACGGCGCGGGGCTGTGATGGGGCCG
>JAYUTY010000442.1:0-9884 GCA_043754875.1 Gemmatimonadota bacterium | reverse complement strand
CGTGATGAGCGAGGTCCGCATCGACCTGCGTCATGCAGTCCTGCCGTCGACGTGCGCCATCACGGTGAACGCGATCATGGCGAACGTGAAGATCATCGTGCCTCCCGATCTGCCCGTCCACTTCGACGTCGGCGCATTCATGGCCAGCACGCGAAACGGTGCCGCGCCGACTCGTCTCACGCTATCAGGCGTGCCGCACGTGAGCGTGAGCGGATTTGCGCTGATGAGCGAAGTACGGGTCGTCGTTCAGCCGCGCTAGCGGCGGACGGCCCGACTCAGCGCGTGAGAATCGCCCGCACCGGTGCCGCATCCAGGCCGGCGAGCCGAAGCGGGAGCGCCACGAGCTCGTAGCGCCCCTCGGCGACCGCTCTCAGGTCCAGATTCTCGAGCACGAACGCGCCGCCGGCGAACAGGGCATGGTGCACCGCGAGCGTCTTGCTCTCTCGCTCGTCCACCGACGGCGCATCCACGCCCACGAGGCGAACGCCGCGCGCCGCGAGCGCGGTGGCCGTCGCCGCGTCCAGCACTGGCCAGCCGTCAGGGAAGTGGCCGTCGGCGATCGAGCGGCCGGTGCGAAGCAGCAGCCGCTCGCAGCCGTCGAGGCGTGGATCGTCGGCGGCGAGTGAGAGCGGGCCTGGCGGTGCATCGCTCACGTCGATCACCACGACCGCACCGAGAAAGGCCTCGAGCGGCAGCGCGTCGCTCGCGGGCCAGCCGTCGTGCACGTGCAGCGGAGCGTCCGCGTGCGTGCCTACGTGCGGACTCGCCGTGGTGCTGGAGAGGTTGATGCTGGCGCCGTCGGCGATGCGACAGGTCCAACCGCAGCTGAACGGCACGTCGCCGGGCCACTCGGGGGTGCCGGGCTGCACGAGTACCGAGATGTCCCAGATCACTGCAGGCTAGCTGCGCGCGCCGTAGAATCTGGCCCGCACGGCCCAAAGCGCGGGGAAGAACTTCCGGTCGATCGTGCGGGCGAGGTACTTGGCGCCGAGCGTGCCGCCGGTGCCGCCGGTCATCGGGCCGAGCACGCGCTCCACGAGTTGCACGTGCTGGAATCGCCATTGCCCGAACTGCTGCTCGTACTCGAGCATCGTCTCGGCGAGAAAGAACAGCGTCGTCGGGCGCTCACCCGTGTAGAGCGACTCGAGCTCGATCCCCTTGGCGCGCAGCAGATCGAGGAAGAGCTCCTGGAGCGTGGGCCGCTCGAGGATTGCGCGTACTTGCGCCGGCACCTCGCCATGCTCCTGGAGCACGTGCATGAAGTGCGGATCGCGCAGTCCGGATGCCGCCTCGATGGCGCGGAACTGCACACTCTGCGAGCCGCTCGAGCTGCCGAGATGCGTGCGGAACTCGGCGAAGTGCTGCGGCGGCAATGTCTCCAGCGCCGAGAGCTGTGCCGAGACGATGCGGGTAAGCGCGTTGATGCGCCCCATGCGGAACAGCGCGAACTCCGCCTCGTGGCGCGTGAATGCATCTACGAGCAGATCGATCTCATGGAGGATCGCCTTGAACCAGAGCTCGCTCGCCTGGTGCACGACGATGAACAGCAGCTCGTCGGGGTGGGGTGAGCGAGTGTTCTGCAGCGCGAGGAGCTGGGTCAGGGCGAGGTAGGACCCATAGTTCACTTCCGTGACCGGCGCCGTGACCGGCGCCGTGACCGGCGCCGCGCCATGTGACGCGCCCTGTGGGGAGTTCTGGGTCGTGTCGCTCAAAACGTGGCTACCTCGAGCGCGGCGACATCGTCGACGCGCATCATCTCGGTGGTGAAGAAGGGCTCCGCATAGCGAGTGCGGATGAGCGATCCGTAGTACGCGCCATAGTGGCGCACGACATCGTACAGCGGCTCGCCGGTGGGATAGACCTCGCCCGCCTGCGTCGCGCCATCGAACTGCGAAGCGTAGCACTGAATGGCCGCCATCTTCTGCTCGAACTCGTCGCTGATGTCGACGACGAAGGTCGGCCGCACGAAGTCCTGCCGATAGGCGAGCGTGTGGAGGATCTTGTGCGGGCGGAACCTGGGCACGTCGGGCGCGACCTTCGCCAGGCCGGCGACGAAGCACGCGTCGCGAATGAGCTGGGCCGCGACGCGATGGTCCGGGTGCCGGCCTTCCATCGCGGGGGCGATCACGACGCGCGGCTGGAGCCGACGGATCACGCGGGCGAGCGCCTCGCGCGTGGCTGGCGTGTTCTCGATCCCGGCATCTGGCAGCGCGAGCGTCTCACGCACGCTGCTGCCGAGGAGCGCCGCGGCGCGCTCGGCCTCCTCCTGCCGGAGCGCGGCCGAGCCGCGGCTGCCCATCTCGCCCTGCGTGAGGTCGAGGATGCCCGTACGCCGGCCGCGCTTGGCCGCCCGGATCAGCGTGCCGCCGCACGTGAGCTCCACATCGTCCCGGTGCGCGGCGATGGCGAGGATGTCCAGCGGGGACGTCGTGGTCGGCATGGCCGCAATATACGAGCGGCGGGACGACGTGACAGCCCGGCCCTACTCGTACCGCAGTGCGACCACTGGATCGAGCCGCGCCGCGCGCACGGCGGGCAGCATGCCGAACAGCACCCCCGTGACCGCGCTGATGGCCAGCGACGCGGCGACCGTGCTCCACGAGGTGGACGCCGGGATGGACGGCCAGATCGTTCGCACACCGACCGCCACGAGGATGCCCAGTCCGAGCCCGATGGAGGAGCCGATGCCGGTGAGCGTGACCGCCTCCACGAGGAACTGCCAGAGGATCGTCCAGCGAGTCGCGCCGAGCGCCTTGCGCACGCCGATCTCGCGCGTGCGCTCGGTGACGGAGATCATCATGATCGCGATCACTCCCACACCGCCGACGAGCAGACCCACCGACGACAGTGCGAGGCCGACCACGAAGAAGGTCCCGAACAGCTTGTTGTAGATCGCCCAGAGACGATCCTGCGTGACGATGTCGAAGTTGTTCGGGGCACGCGGACGCAGTCCGCGATGGCCGCGCAGCGCGGCGGTGACGTCGTCCACCGCTTGCTCCACCGGTACCCCCGACATCGGCTTCACGATGAGGTTGTTGCCGCGCATCCAGAGGTTCAGGTGCCGTCGTGCCGACTCGAATGGGACGATCGCCTTGGGTGAGTCGCCGCCACCGGCGGACGTCGGGGTGCCCATCGGGCTGCTGGTGTAGTGGTAGAAGCCGATGACGCGGAACTGGACGTCGTCCACCATGATGTCCTTGCCCACCGGATCCGACGTGCCGAACAACTGCTCCGCGAGCTTGTCGTTGACGAGGATGACCTTCGCGCCCGTCGCGTTTTCCGCGTAGGAGAAGCTGCGGCCGGGATAGATGTCGCCGCCGTCGATCTCCGTCCAGTTGGCGGTGTAGGCTTCCATGCCGGCGCGGGTGCTGCGGTCCTTGTATCGGAAGGTGCCCCCCGTGCCCACGTGGGAGGTGACGGCGCGGATCGTCGGCAGCCGCTCGATCGTCGCGACCTCACCCAGCGAGATCGGCGGATTGCGCCGTTCGGGGCAGGTCTCGTCGGTGCCGTCGCAGCTGTTGAAGCCGCCGATCGGCCGCCGGTAGACGTAGAACGACGTCGGGCCGGCTGCCTCGACATCGCGGCGGAAGCTCTCGTTGATGCCGCGCACGACCGACGACATGGCGACGACGACGAAAACGCCGAGCGCGACGCCCATGATGGTGAGACCGGCGCGAACCTTGTTGGAGCGAAGCGAATCGAGGGCAATCGTGACGCCCTCGAAGGCCTGCGTGAACGGAGTCAGGAAGCGCATCAGATCACTCCGCGCGCAGCGCGTCGATGGGATCGAGGGAAGCGGCGCGACGTGCGGGATACATCCCGGAGACGATGCCGACCACGGTGCCGAGCGCCGTGGCGACCACCAGCGACCAGGGCGCAACCGCGGCCGGCAACGGCGTGTTCCACGAGATGATCTTGGCACCGAGAATGCCGAAGGCGATGCCGAGCAGCGCGCCCACGGTGCTGAGCGTGGCGCTCTCGACGAGAAACTGGCGGAGGATGTCCTTCCGCCGTGCACCCAGCGACTTGCGAATGCCGATCTCGCGCGTGCGTTCGGCGACGGCCACGAGCATGATGTTCATGATGACGAGCCCGCCCACGACGAGGCCGATGAGCGGGAGCGCGGTGCCGGCGATCGTCATGATCTGCTCGATCTTGCGGAACGAGGCGAGCGCCGAGGCCGAGGTCTCCATCACGAAGTCGTCCTTGGTGCTGGGGCGCAGCCCGCGATGTGCGCGCATCACCTCGCGCACCGTCTCCATGGCGTCGTTCATCATGAGGTCGTTCGGCGCCTGCACCATCAGACCATCGATGTCACCACGCGGATTGGTGAGGCGGTGCAGGGGAGAGTTGAAGGGCGCGAACGCCGTCTTGTCGAGCGAGATGCCGAACAGGTTCCCCTGGTGCTCGATGACGCCGATGACGGTGTACGGGATGCCGCCGATACGGAGCTGGTGATCGAGGGCATTCAGACCGGGAAAGAAGTACTTCGCGACCTCATCGCCAATGACGATGACCGGCGTGCCGAGCTCCGCCTCCTGCTGCGTGAAGATCCGTCCACTCGTCAGGTCGTACTTCTTGATGGTGAAGTAATCGCCCTCCACGGCGTGCGCCTCGATCTGGCGCGGGCGGGCGTACTGCGCCGAGGCCCAGACCGTCTCCTGGCTCTCGACGGCGTAGCGTGTCCCAGTGGGCAGCGCGCTGCGGACGAGCGCGACGTCGCCGTGCGTCACGCGCCGGCGCTTCTGCCACTCGCGCCACTCCGCTTCCGACGTGTTGTTGCCGAACCCGGGGTAGCGCCGGAGCGTGAAGGTGTTCGCCCCGAGCATGCGGCCGGCGAAGTCCTCCTCCACGTACTTGCTCATCCCGGTGACGATCGAGACGACGGCGATGAGGAACATGACGCCGATCATCACGCCGAGCAGTGTGAAGAAGCTCTTCAGCTTCTGGACGCGGATCTGCTGCAGCGCGAGTCGGACTGCCTCGTGGAATGGCATCGGGGTGCGTTCGAGGGGTGGGTGAGCCCCCTACGATCGCACCCCGAGAAAGTGTCAGCACCGCACGTCGCTCACTCGTATCGCAGCGCCGTCACCGGATCCAGCTTTGCCGCGCGGGCCGCCGGCAGCATGCCGAACAGGACGCCCGTGAAGCAGCTCGTCAGCAGCGCGGCGACGATCGCCAGCGGCGGAACGCTCGCGGCGATCGGGGTGAAGGTCCGGATCGCGAATGCACCGGCAATCCCGACAACGAGACCGATCACCGCACCGATGCCGGTGAGCGTGACCGCTTCCACGAGGAACTGCCAGAGAATCGTCCCCCTCGTGGCGCCGAGCGCCTTGCGCACGCCGATCTCGCGCGTGCGCTCGGTGACGGAGATCATCATGATCGCGATGACGCCGACACCGCCCACGATCAGCCCGACGGCGGAGAGCACGACCATCACGAGAAAGAAGGCGCCGAAGATCTTGTTGTACACCTCGAACAGCTGGTCCTGCGTGATGATCGAGAAATTGTTCTCGGCGCCAGGCCGAATGGCACGCTTGGCGCGCAGCGCAGCGATGACGTCGTCGATCGTCTCGGCGCGAGTGCTGCTCGCCGCGGGAATGACCGCCAGGCCGATGTCGTTGAACGAGGCCCCGAGATGCTTGCGCGCGGCCTCGATCGGAACGATCGAGCGCGGCTTGTTGCCGCCGGCGAGGAAGCTCGCCTGGTAGTGGTAGACGCCGAGCACGCGGAAGGGTTGCCCACGCACGTCGATCGTCTTGTCGATCGGGTCGGAGTCGCCGAAGAGCTGAGTGGCCAGCTCGTCGTTGATCACGATGACGCGATCGCCGGCCTGCGCCTCGGACGCCGTGAAGCTGCGACCGGGATTGATGTCGCCGCCGCCATCGAGCTCCTGCCAGTTGCCGGTGAAGCCGCTCGTCTGGATCCCGGTGAGGCGACGGTCCTTGTACGAGATGTTGCGCTGCATGTCGATGCGCGCGCCCACCGTGCGCACGCTCGGCAGCCGCTCGATCGTGGCGACGTCGACCAGCGAGAGCGGCGGGTTACGGAACCACTTGCAGGTGTCGTCGGTCCCGTCGCACGCTTCGAAGCTGATCGGAAAGCGCGAGACGAAGAAGGTGGTCGGCCCACTCTTCTCGAGATCCTTCGCGACGCTCGCGTTGATGCCGTGCACCGCGGCCGAGATCAGCACGACCACGAAGACGCCGACGGCGATCCCGAGGATGGTCAGGCCGGCGCGGACCTTGTTGGCGCGGATCGAGTCGACGGCGATCGTCACCCCTTCCTTCATCGTGTGCAGCCGCTGCGCGAGCATCGACATGGCCTACTCCGCGCGGAGCGCAGTGATGGGATCGAGTCGCGAGGCGCGACTGGCCGGGTAGACGCCAGCGATCACGCCGACGCCGGCGCCGATGCCCACGCCGACGAGCACGGACCAGAGCTCGACGGCGGCGGGGAGCGGCGTGACCGCAGCGATCAGCTTGGCGAACGCGAAGCCGACAATCACGCCGAGGGCGGCGCCGACCGTGCTGAGCGTGGCGCTCTCCACGAGAAACTGGCTCATGATGTCGCGCCGGCGCGCACCGAGTGACTTCCGGATGCCGATCTCGCGCGTGCGCTCGGCGACGGCCACGAGCATGATGTTCATGATGACGATGGCACCGACGACGAGCCCGATCGCGGGGAGCGCGACGCCGGCGATGACGAGGTAGCCCTTGATCTTGCTCCAGAACTCCAGGGCGGAGTCCGAAGTCTCGAGCTCGAAGTCGTCCTTCTGGTTGGGACGGAGGTGATGACGCGCGCGCATCACCTGGCGCACCGACTCCATCGAGCCGAGCATCCCCTCGCGGCTCGGTGTCTGGATCATCACCGCATCGATGGCGCCGTGCGGATTGACGTAGCGGTTGAGAGGCGACTTGTGCGGCGCGATGACGAACTTGTCGAACGAGATGCCGAACGCGGACCCCTGCTTCTCCATCACGCCGACGACCTGATACGGGATGCCGCGGATCGTCAGCTCGCGTCCAACCGGATCCAGACCGGGAAAGAAGAACGACGCGACGTCCTGCCCGATGACCACCACGGGCATGCCGCGCTCGTACTCCTGCGGCGAGAAGAGACGACCCTGCACCGGTGCCATCTTCTTGATGTCGAAGTACTGGTCGCTCGCGGTGTAGACGAGCACCGTCTTCGGCTTGCTGACGTACTTCGACTCCGCGGACAGGTTGTCCTGCCCGTACACGGCGTACTTCACCCCTTCGGGCAGCGCCTCGATCACCGGCTCGGCGTCCACGTCTTTGACGCGGGGCCGGCGGCGCAGCTCGCGGCGTCGCTCCTCGGACTGTGGCCCCATGCTGATGTTGGGGCGCGCCCGCAGCTCGAACGAGTTGACCGCCATGATCTTGCCGACCACGGCATCCGTCATGTAGGCGCTCATCCCGCTCACGATCGAGACGACCGCGATCAGGAAGGTGACGCCGATCATCACGCCGAGCAGGGTGAAGAAGCTCTTGAGCTTCTGCACCCAGATCTGCTGGAGCGCGAGACGTACCGCTTCGAGGAACGACATGAGGTCAGAGGACCGGCACGGGGATGCCGAGCTTCTCGACGAAGTCGGTGCGGCGATCATCGCTGGCGATCAGTCCGTCGCGCAGCACGACGATGCGCCGCGCGTGCGCTGCGATGTCGGGCTCGTGCGTCACCATGATGACCGTCTGCCCCTGCTCGGCGAGCGACTCGAAGACGCGCATGATCTCGGTTGAGGTCGTCGAGTCCAGGTTGCCCGTGGGCTCATCGGCGAGGAGGATCGACGGGTTGTTGACGAGCGCACGCGCGATGGCGACGCGCTGGCGCTGGCCGCCCGAGAGCTCGTTCGGCCGGTGATCCATGCGCGAGCCGAGCTGTACGCGCTCCAGCGCCTCGCGAGCGCGGCGCTTCCGCTCCTCGCCGCTGACGCCCGCGTAGACGAGCGGGAGTTCGACGTTGTGGAGCGCGGTCGCGCGCGGCAGGAGATTGAACGTCTGGAAGACGAAGCCGATCTCCTTGTTGCGCACGCGTGCAAGCTCGTCGTCGCTCATCGAGGACACCTGCGCGCCGTTGAGCCAGTACTCGCCCTCGTTCGGCGTGTCGAGGCAGCCGATCACGTTCATCAGCGTGGACTTGCCCGAGCCCGATGGGCCCATGATCGCGACGTACTCGTTTCGCGAGATCGCGAGGTCCACACCGCGGAGGGCGCGCACGATCTCGCCCCCCATGTCGTACTCGCGCTTGATGCCGCGCGTGACGATGACCCAATCCTTGCCCGGCGTCTGGCCCGGCGCGGTGACGACCGCCTGTCGTTCAGCCGTGGCCCCGAGCGGGGCCTCGATGGTCTGCTGGCTCACTTCTTCGCCTTCGCGGCCTTCGGATCGACCTTCGGCTCGCGGATCATCGTGCCGTCCTTGAGCTCGCGGATCGCCTGGTACGTGCCTGCCACGATCTTGTCGCCGGGCTTCACGCCGTCGAGCACCTCGAAGTGCTTCTCGCCCGCGATGCCGACCCGGACCGGGCGGAAGGTGACCTTGTTGTCGCTGCCGACCACGAACACCCCTTCGACGTCCTTCTTGCCGACTTCCTTCTTGGGGCGGGCCTTGCCGAGTCCGACGGCGGTATCCGCCTTGGTCAGCGACTCGTTCTCGCGCACGGTGAGGGCGATGATCGGGATCGAGAGCACGTTCTTGCGCGAGGCGGTGATGATCTTCGCCGTCGCGGAGAAGTCCGGGCGCGTCTCGGCCGGTGTGTTGACGAGCTGGATGGTGACTTCGTAGTCCACCGCCTGGTCGGCGCTCTGGCCGGCCGCTGCGGCCTTGACGGCGCTGTTGGAGATCTTCGTCACGCGGCCAATGAAGGTCGTGTCCGGGAAGGCGTCGATCTGGATCACGGCCGAGTCGCCCAGCGCGATGCGCGCGACGTCGGTCTCGTCGACCTTCACCTTGGTCTCCAGGACGCTCATGTCGGCGATCGTGAGCAGCGTCGCGGCATCCTTGTTGAGCGTGCCCTGGATCGCAGTCTCACCGTTCTCGACGTTGAGGCGCGTCACGCGGCCCGACATCGGCGCGTAGATGCTCGTCTTGCCGAGCGAGCTGCGCGCGTCGCGGAGCGAGGCGCTCGACTGGTCCACCGAGTGCCGCGCCGACTCGTACATCGCCTTGTTGACGTCCACGGCGGTGCGCAGCTGCTCCATCTGCTCGTCGGAGATCAGCTGCGGGTTCGTCTTCTTGATGGCCGCCGTGCGCTCGTAGCTCTTCTGCGCCTGGATCAAGTTGGCCTGCGCCTGCGCCATTCCCGCGCGGCTGGACGCGAGCACCGCGTCCACACGCTGCACGGCCGCCTCGGCCTGCTGCGCGTCGATCTGGAGAAGGAACTGTCCCTTGGTGACCATCTGGCCTTCCTTCACGTCCAGGCGCACGATCTTGCCCGTGATGTCGGAGCTGAGGTCCACCTTGGTCTGCGGCCGCACCTGACCGCTCGCCGTCACGGAGGCGACGAGATCGCGTGCCTGCACGACTTCCGTGCGCACCTCGACCGCCTTCTTGCCACTCTTGGCGGCCGTCAGGCCGCCCACTGCCGCGATGATGAGGATCACCCCACCGGCCACGGACCACTTCACTCGCTTGCTCATAACGTCGTCTCTCGGTGGGTTAGCGGAGGGGGTGCCCGACCGCGTTTTCGAGCGCGGCGTAAGCCTTGTGATAGTCGTAGATCGAGTTCACGCGATCGATCAGCGCCTGCTCGTAGGTACCGCGCGACGTGACCACGTCCAGGAAGGTGGAGGCACCGACCTTGTAACGCTCTTCGGCGTACGAAAGCTCCTCCTTCGCCTTGGTCGCGTTCTGCTCCTG
>JAYUTY010000441.1:0-9886 GCA_043754875.1 Gemmatimonadota bacterium | reverse complement strand
GAGCCGCAGTCGATCGGCAAGGCCGTGTCGCACGGCTCCATCCGGATGGCCAACGCGGAGATCGTCGCGCTGGCCAAGCGCATCCTGGCGGCGAGCGGCGCGGCGAAGGACAGTGCCTGGTTCCGCCAGGCGGACACGGAACGGACGAAGAAGCAGATCGTGGACCTGCCGATGCCGGTGCCGATCCGGGTGTTCTAGTGCCCGATCTCGGTCATCCGCTCAGTCCCCCATCGAGGGCAGCGGCGGCGGAGCGCCGTGCACGACGTTGCCCTTCGCGGCGCGACCCCGCCGGATGCGTGCGCCGAGCTTCTCGCGCCAGTCGTCGAGGATCTCGTACACGGTGGGGATGACGAACAGCGTCAGCACCGTGGACGTGATCGTCCCGCCGATCACCGCGCGGCCCAGTGGCGAGCGGAAGTCCGCTCCCTCGCCGCGGCCGAGCGCCACGGGAATCATGCCGGCGATGAGCGCGAGCGTCGTCATCAGGATGGGACGCAGGCGGATGGCGCCCGCCTCGATCAGCGCATCGCGCATCGGGATCTGCTTCTGCTCGTGCGTCCACTTGGCGAAGTCGATCAGCAGGATCGCGTTCTTGGCGACGATGCCCATGAGCAGGATCACACCGATCAGGCTCATGATGTTGAGCGTGTCGTGCGTGATGAGCAGCGCGAGGACGACACCGATCAGCGACAGCGGCAGCGATGACAGGATCGCCAGCGGATCGAGGAACGAGCCGAACTGGATGACGAGGATCAGGTACATGAGCATCACCGCGATGCCGAGCGCGGTGAAGATGGAGCCGAACACCTGGGCCTGGTCCTTCACCTGGCCGCCGTTGACGATCTCGTAGCCCTGCGGCAGGTGGAACGAGGCCATCTGCTTCTTCACCCCGTTCGTGACGCTGCCGAGCGAGCCCTCCACGTTGGCGCCGATCGTGACGACGCGGCTGCGGTTCAGGTGGTCGATCTGTGCAGGGCCGGTGCTCGTGGTGATGGTGGCGAGCTGCCCGAGCGGTGCAACGGTCGAACCGGACGCGCCTCCGGGGAGCACGATCGGGATGCGCGCGAGATCCGCCGGGCTCGCGCGCAGCTCGGGTGGCAGCCGCACGCGCACGTAACGCGTTTCGCCAGTGGGATCGACCCAGTTGCCGGCGTCCACGCCGGCGAAGGCGGGGCGCAGCGCCTGCGCGATCTGCCCTACCGTGACGCCGAGCGCACCGCCGAGGCCGCGGTTGATCGAGACCTTGAGCTCGGGCTTGAGCCCCTTGCTCGAGAGGCCGACGTCCACGGCGCCAGGCACCTTGCGCACGAGGCGCGCGATCGAGTCGGCGAGCTGGTTGAGCACGATCTGGTCGTCGCCCTGGAGCTGGAGCTGGAGCGGCTTCTGCCCTCCGCCAGGTCCGCCAGCCTCGAGCAGGTAGGCGTTGAGATCGCCGCGCGTGCGCAGCTCCTGCCGCAGCCGGATGCCGAAGTTCTGCTGACTGATGCCGCGGCCGGCCTTGGGCTTGAGGCGGATGTAGACCGAGCCGACGTCCACGCCGCCCGAGCCCGAGGCGCTGCCCACCGTGGAGTAGGTGTAGACGACCTCGGGATGCGCGCGCACCATCTGGGCGACCTGCTCGGTGACGACGCGAGTGAAGTTGAGGCTCGAGCCCGGCGGTGCCTCGACCGTGATCGTGAGCTCGCTGCGATCGCTCGCCGGGACGAAGCCGAAGCCGCCGAACATCACCTGGAGCGCGATGGCGGCGACGAACGAGCCGACCGCGAGCGCGACCATCGTCTTGCGGTGATCGAGCGCCCACGCGACGCCGCCGCGATAGCGGTTCGCTTGGCGGTCGAACCACTTGTTGAACCGGTCGAGCGCACGGGCGATCGGGTTGCGGCGCTCGTGCGCCTCGATCTGCGGGTCGGGCCAGTAGGCAGAGAGCATCGGGTCCAGTGAAAACGACACGAACAGCGAGACGAGCACCGCCGCGGCGATCGTGAGGGCGAACGGCTTGAACCACTGGCCGGCGAAGCCGCTCATGAAGCCGATCGGCACGAAGACGGCGACGATCGAGAAGGTCGTCGCCGCGACGGCGAGGCCGATCTCCTCGGTGCCTTCGTGCGCCGCGGTCATGTGATCGCTGCCGAGCTCCACGTGGCGCACGATGTTCTCGCGCACGACGATCGCGTCGTCGATCAGGATGCCGATCGCGAGCGAGAGGCCGAGCAGCGACATCGTGTTCAGCGTGAAGCCGAAGACCCAGAGCGGTACGAACGACGCGAGTGCCGAGACCGGCAGCGCGAGCCCGGTGATCACGGTGGAGCGCCACGAGTTGAGGAAGAGGAAGACCACGAGCACGGTGAGGAGCGCGCCTTCCACGAGCGCTTCCTGCACGTTGCGCACGGAGCTGCGCACGCGGGTGCCGGCGTCGCGGACTACCTCGATCGTCGTGCCGGTCGGCAGCGCCTTCCGCAGCGCGGGAAGTCTCGCCTGGATCGCGTCGCTGACTGTGGTGGTGCTGTACCCTTTCGACTTCACGATGTCGAGCCCGATCGCCTCGCGTCCATTGTACAGGGCGGCCGAGCGGCGCTCCGCCGCGCCGGCCTCGACCCGCGCGACGTCGCCAAGGCGGATTGCGGCACCGTTGCGCGTAGCGACGGTGAGCTGGGCGAACTCCTCGGGACGCTCGAGGCGCCCCTCGATACGGATGGCGCGCTCGCTCACGGCGCCGGTGAGCTGGCCGACCGGGGCGGCGAGGTTCTGGGCGCGCAATGCGCCGACCACCTGGTCGACGCCCACGCCGACAGCCGAAAGGCGGGCTGGGTCGAGCACCACGTTCAGCGTCGCGCTGTCGGCGCCGGCCACGTTCACCTGGGCGACGCCAGCGATCGCGCGCAGCTCGCCGCCGATCGTCTGGTCGCCGATCTGGGTGAGCTGGGCTGGCGTGAGCGTCAGCGACGTGAGCGCGAGCGAGACGATCGGTTGAGACGAAGGGTCGAAGCGCTGGATGATCGGCTCGACGATTTCGGTCGGGAGCTGGGCGCGTACGGCGGAGATCGCGTCGCGCACGTCCTGCGTCGCCTGGTCGCTGGGCTTGCCGAAGGCGAACTGGACGATGATCTGCGCGAAGCCGTCGGTGGAGGTGGACTTGAGCTGGTCCAGCCCCGAGATGCCGGCGATGCGGTCCTCGATGCGGTCCACGACCTCGCGCTCCACCTGGTCTGGTGAGGCGCCCGGATAGACGATCCCGATGAAGACGATGGGGGCGTCGATGTCGGGGAACTCGTCCGTCTGGAGGTGCGCCAGCGCGGCAATGCCGAACACGACGAGCGCGATCATCGTCACGACGGTGATGATCGGCCGGCGGATGGCGAAATCGGAGATGAACATCGTGCTGTCGTCCTCGACGGAATGAGGCGGCGCGGTGAGGTCGGGCGCGTCGCGTCCTGCTGTGGCAACGGGCGCGCCAGCTCCGGCGTTGAGGCCGACGCGCGCGGCTATCTTGTCACGGTCGCGCTGCGTCTACCGCAACTGCCAACTGCAACTGTTTCACCGCGGAGGACGGAGAGGACGCTGAGCACGGAACGCGGAGGACTGCCAGAAATGGACGACGGGGAGAGATCCGACACCAGGCCGGGCTCCCCGGTCTCTTTTTGGCTGCAGGGCCGACCCTTCTCCGCCGGCGCACGAGACTCGAGACCTGGCAACCCCATTCAACAGCACTCCTCTGCGTTCTGTTCTCAGCGTCCTCTCCGTCCTCCGCGGTAAAATGCAGTCGCGGTAAGTGCAGTCGCAGTAAGTGCAGTCGCAGTAAGTGCAGTCGCAGTAGAGTTGCCTCGTACGACCCCCTCCAGATCACCGAACCATGTCCGCTGAGCCCGCCGCTCCCCGTAACAACTTCATCCGCGAGCTGGTTGCCGACGACGTCGCGACCGGCCGCTTCGGCCGCACGGTCGCGACGCGCTTTCCGCCCGAGCCGAACGGCTTCCTGCACATCGGCCACGCCAAGTCGATCTGCCTGAACTTCGGGCTGGCGCGCGAGTTCGGCGGGCGCTGCAACCTCCGCTTCGACGACACCAACCCGTTCACGGAAGACGTGAAGTACGTCGATGCCATCCGGAAGGACGTCGAGTGGCTCGGCTTCACGTGGGACGAAGAGCGCTACGCGAGCGACTACTTCGAGGAGCTGTACGCGATCGCCGAGCGGCTCGTGCTGGCGGGCAAGGCGTACGTGGATTCGCAGACGGAGGAGGAGATCCGCGAGGGGCGCGGCACGGTGACGTCGGCCGGAACACCGAGCCCGTATCGCGATCGCACCCCGGAGGAGAACCTCGACCTGCTGCGCCGCATGCGCGCGGGCGAGTTTCCCGACGGGGCGCACGTGCTGCGCGCGCGGATCGACATGGCGCATCCGAACATGATCATGCGCGACCCGCTGCTGCTTCGCATCCGCCACGCGTCGCACTACCGGCTGGGCGACGCATGGTGCGTCTATCCGTTGTACGACTTCGCGCACGGGCTGTCGGATGCGATCGAAGGGATCACGCGGTCGCTGTGCACGCTGGAGTTCAAGGACAACCGGGACATCTACGAGTGGCTCGTGCGCGAGGCCGGCTTCGAGAGCCCGCCGACCCAGATCGAGTTCGCGCGCCTCGAGCTCGACTACACCATCGTCAGCAAGCGCAAGCTGCTGCGCCTGGTCAACGAGGGGCACGTGAGCGGCTGGGACGATCCGCGCATGCCGACGCTCGCCGGCCTGCGCCGTCGCGGCGTCACTCCCGAGGCGATCCGCACCTTCGCCGACACGATCGGCGTGGCGCGGAAGCCGGCGCGGGTCGAGCTCGCGACGTTCGAGCACGCCGTGCGCGACGACCTCAACATGCGCGTGCCGCGCGTGATGTGCGTCGTCAAGCCGCTCAAGGTCGTGCTCACGAACTACCCCGAGGGTCAGGTCGAGGAGCTCGACGCGCCCTCGTACCCGCACGACGTGCCGCTCACCGGCTCGCGCCCCGTGCCCTTCTCGCGCGAGCTCTGGATCGAGCGCGACGACTTCATGGAGGATCCGCCGAAGAAGTTCTTCCGCCTGGCCGTGGGGCGCGAAGTGCGGCTGCGCTACGCGTACCTGATCACCTGCCAGGAAGTCGTGAAGGACGACGCGGGAGAGATCGTCGAGCTGCGCTGCACGTACGATCCGGCCACGCGCGGCGGCGACGCACCCGATGGCCGCAAGGTCCAGGGGACGATCCACTGGGTCTCGGCGGCGCGCGGCGTCGAGTGCGAGGTGCGGCTGTACGACAAGCTCTTCAGCGTTCCCGACCCCGAGGCAGGCGGCGACGATACGGACTTCACCGACGCACTCAATCCGGAGTCGCTCGTCGTCGTCTCCGGCGCGCAGGTGGAACCCAGCGTGCTAGGCGATCCACCGGCATCGCGCTATCAGTTCGAGCGGACGGGCTACTTCGTGCACGATCCGATCGACTCGACAGCCGAGCGGCCAGTGTTCAATCGAACGGTGACGCTGCGCGACTCGTGGGCCAAGGCGAACAAGTAGCGCGAGCGCAGCAACGTACGCAGTAGCGCGCGGCAAGTGCACGCCGGCGTCCTGATTTTTGCGTGACTCCCTGGACATGACGATCTTCGGGGAGCACGACGCGGCCACGCTCGCACAGTTCGAGCAGATCAGCACCAACGCGGTGGACGCCGCGCTGATGGCCGATGGTCACGTGGGTGACGTGATGCCGATCGGCGGCGTCGCGGCGTACCGCGATCAGGTGAGCGTCGTCGGCGTCGGCTTCGACATCGCGTGCGGGAATGCCGCCATCCGCACCGACCGGACGCTCGCCGATCTCGGCGACGACCCGGCCGCCGTGAAGCGCTCGCTGGCCCAGCTCGCCGACGGCATCATGCGCACCATGAGCTTCGGCATCGGCCGTCGCAACCAGGCGAACGACGCGCCGGTGGACGACCCGCTCTTCGACGATCCGGCCTGGGACGCGGTACCCGAGAAGTATCGCAAGACACACAAGGTGAAGGCGCGCCAGCAGCTCGGCACGGTCGGCAGTGGCAACCACTACGTAGACATCTTCGCCGACGAGCGCGATCGACTCTGGGTGGGTGTGCACTTCGGCAGCCGCGGCTTCGGACACAGAGTCGCGTCGGGCTTCCTCGCGCTGAGCCAGGGGAAGGACTGGATCGCCCGCGCACCCGAGCGCGAGACGCTGCTCGGCCTCGCGCAGCCGATCGGGCACGACTACTGGCACCTGATGCATCTCGCGGGGCGCTACGCGTACGCCGGCCGCGAGTGGGTGGCGCGCAAGGTCGTCGAGCTGCTCGGCGCACAGGAGCTCGAGCTCGTGCACAACCATCACAACTTCGCGTGGAAGGAGATCCACGAGGGTGAGGAGGTGATCGTCGTGCGCAAGGGAGCGACTCCCGCCTTTCCGGGGCAGAAGGGGTTCATCGGCGGCTCGATGGGGGACGATGCCGTGATCGTGCAGGGCGCGACGTCCGGCGGTGACGAGGAGAAGAGCAGCGCGCAGCGCGCGGCGCTCTACTCCACCGTGCACGGTGCGGGACGCGTGATGTCGCGCACGCAGGCGGCCGGGAAGCGCAATCGCCGCACGGGCAAGGTCCTCTCACCCGGTCGCGTCACGTCGGAGATGATGAACGAGTGGATCGAGGAGAAGGGAGTGATCCTCCGCGGCGGTGGGCTCGACGAGAGCCCGCATGCGTACCGTCGGCTGCCCGACGTGCCCGCCGCGCAGGGCAGTACGGTGGAGGTGCTGCACACGTTGCGGCCTCTCGTCGTGGCGATGGCGAGGGCGGACGAGCTGGATCCGTACAAGGATTGATTCGACAGCAATCCCGTAACCGCACGGTGCCGCGTACTCGTCCGGCGTGCACGCGAATGCGAAGGCTGGCTTGCGCGTTCGCGAGAAAGGTACGATCCTCACGAGTTGGCATCACCAACCAAGGGCGACCAATGTTCGTCTTTCTCTCGCACCTCACGGTGCCAGTGGCCGACCATGCCGGCCTGGAGCAGCACTTTCACGACCGGTCGCGACTGGTGGACGGATTTCCGGGTTTTCTCTACTTGCAGCTCCTCAAGCCGCAGTCCGGGACCGCCACGCACACCTTCCTGACGAGCTGGACGAATGTCGACGCGTTCCGCCGCTACATGAAGAGCCCCGAGCACGCGCATTCGCACTCTCGCGAGCCGGCCGAGATCATGGCGCGGACGATAGTGCGCCACGAGGCCTTCGAAGTGCTGCTGGATTCTCGATGCACCACGCCGGGCACCACCTCGTGACGCGAGCGTGACCGACTCGGCGGTGGCGGTGCGAGCCTCGGATGCGATCCTGGCCCGCAAGCAGGAGTTGGCGCAGCGCATCACTGACGCGCTCTACGCCAGCGATCCCACGTTGCACGAGCGATTCGGCGACGCCGGCCGCGCGAAGTGTCTCCAGGACATGAGCTACAGCCTGGAGCATCTCGCCCCGGCCGTCGCGCTCGAGGACCCGACGCTGTTCGCGCGCTACGTGCTCTGGCTCGAGCAGCTCCTCGCGGCGCGAGCGGTCGGCAGCGACGACGTGCGAAGGAGTCTGGAGGTGACGCAGGAGATCCTGGGCAAGGAACTCGCTCCCGCCGAAACGGTGTTCGTCCGGCGGTGCGTTGCGGCGAGCCTGTCGACGCTCTCGCCGATGCTCTCGTCGATGCTCTCGTCGACGCTTTCGCAGCGGCCGGCGACGTGATCGACGGAGCGGAAAGCGCGTTTTCGAACGGCTCGCTGGCCGAACCGGCCGACGTGCCGGTCGTATGGTGGCGCGTCTACCTCGACGTGCTGCGCACGGGCAATCGTCGCGAAGCGCTCGCCGTGGTGGACGCAGCGCGCGCCGCGGGCCTCGGTCTCCCGGCACTCTATCTCGACGTCTTCCAGCCAGCGCTGCGCGAGATCGGGCGACTCTGGCAGGACAACGAGATCACCCTGGCCGAAGAGCATCTCGCCACCGCGGTGACCCAGATCGCGATGGGGCGCCTGTACACGGACTATTGTCTCGCCACGAACCGGAATGGAAAAACCATTCTCGCCGCCTGTGCCGAGACGGAGAAGCACGAGGTCGGGCTCCGGATGATCTGTGATCTGCTGGAGCTCGAGGGCTGGGATGCGACGTATCTGGGAGCGGGCGTCCCACCGGGCGCTCTGGTGGCGATGGTGCTGCGAGACCGTCCGACCGTGCTGGCGCTCTCGGCGTCCATCGCGCCGCACCTTCCGCAGCTCCGCACGCTCATCGCGGCCGTGCGATCGGCCACCGGCGACGACGGTCCCTTCATCCTCGTTGGAGGGCGGCCCTTTCTCGACGACGCCGGCCTCGCGGACCGCGTCGGAGCGGACGCGATGGCGCGCGACAGCGCCGAGGCGACGGAGCGGTTGCGCGTGAGATTCGGATGATGGCGGAACCGCGTCGCACCGGACTGCATGCGTGTCTCCAGGGATTTCCCGGAGCGGTCGTCGAGCTCACGCCGGACGGTGTGGTCACCGAATCCAACGGACGGCTCGAGCAGCTACTCGGCCACGATCTCGTGGGCCACCCGTTCTCCGACGTCCTCCATGCGACGTCGAAGCAGAAGTGGGAAAGCCTCCTGTCACGCGACGCCACGACGGCCGAGGGCTCGCTCTGGGAGCTTACCATCGAGAGCCGGAAAAGGCTGGACCTCCGGACATTCGCCGTCATGCGGGGCACGGAGGATTCGGGTGACCGCCTCTGGCTGCTCGAGTACGCACGCGACCTGCGGCTCGAGCCGCTGTACGAGGAGCTCGCCGCCGCCAATTCGGAGCTGGTGCGCACACAGCGAGCACTGTCCAAGGAGCGCGCGCGACTCGCCAATGCGCTCAAGGTGCAGGAGGCCGCCGTCCACCTGCGTGACGATGTGCTGGCGATCGTCGCCCACGACCTCCGAAACCCACTCGACCGCATCTCGGCGAGCGTTGCGCTCCTGCTCGACGACACGCTCGAGGCGGAGAGTCGCCCGCGTCTGATGCGCGTGATGGAGCGGACCGTCGCCGGGATGAATCGTCTCGTCCGGGACCTGCTCGATGCGGCGAGCATCGACACGGGGCGCCTGTCGCTCGATCGTCATCGCGTGGATGTGACGGCACTGCTCGAGATCGTCTGCGAGGTGCACACCCCCGACGTGGCAGCGAAACAGCTCCATCTCTCGTGCCGCTCGGACAGTGCCTACATGGTGCACGCCGATCAGGGGCGCGTCATGCAGCTGCTCGGCAACCTGCTCGCCAACGCCATTCGCCTCACTCCGTCGGGTGGCCGGATCGACGTTCGTGCCGAGCTCGCGTCGGACGATCTCGTGAGATTTTCCGTGTCCGACACGGGGCCCGGCATCGCCCCGCACGACGTGCCGCTCGTCTTCGAGCGCTTCTGGCAGGGAAGCCGCGAGACTCGCGGCAACGCCGGTCTCGGCCTCACGATCGGCAAGGGGATCGCCGAGGGGCACGGTGGCAGCATCTGGGTGGAGAGCGAGGTCGGGCGCGGAACGACCTTCGCGTTCACGATCCCGGTGGAAGGTGGGAGCGCGAAGGGAACCCGGGACAAGTAGCGCTCCTGGCGTCGCGGCGGCTCAGGGCTGCGCCGAGTCTCCCTGCTTTTCATTCACGAGGCTCCCGTCATCCGCCGACCTGCCGGCTCACGGGACCACCGCCACGCCCCAAGGCCGCGTGCCGACACGTACGGTCGCGATCACGCGCATCGTGCGCGTGTCGACGACCGTCATGTCGTCGGTGAGCCCGTTCGCCGTGTAGGCGGTTCCGCCGTCCGGGGAGAGCGCCACTTCCCACCGCCGGCGCCCCACTGACACGCGGCCGATCTCGCGCAGCGTCCGCGCGTCC
>JAYUTY010000440.1:0-3408 GCA_043754875.1 Gemmatimonadota bacterium | reverse complement strand
CCGAGCGCGCGGTGATCTCGTTCGAGGGCGCCGAGCTTGTGCGCGGGGGCGGTGGTCCTCGATGCATGACGTGCCCCGTCGAGCGCGACGACCCATGGGGCTGATGTCACTGCGCAGGGATGGCCGTACGTCGTCGATCACATCGTCGGGTGGAGCGGGATGAACAGAGTGGATCCGGTGTCTGGAACGCGATTGGAGCACGACGCTCCAGCGGGAGTGGGCACGCGCGCCGAGCAGACGCTGCTCGTCGAGCGCGCTGCGGACTATCTCAAGGGCGGTCCCGCCAGCGCGCGACATCTCGTCGCGAGCGTGTGCCAGCTGTCAACGCTCCCTGATGCAGTCGCCGAGCACATGGCGCTGACGCTGTTCCGCGACCATCCACGCTTCGTGCGCACCGCCGATGGCGCGTGGCGGCTCAGTGAGCCGGCCGCACCGGCCTGGCGTACGGTCGCCATCGAGGAGGAGCCGCTGCTGCGCGACCTCTCCTTCGCGGTCGTGGACGTGGAGACGACGGGCGGCCGGCCGGACACGGGCGACCGCATCACCGAGATCGCCGTCGTCACCGTGCGCGACGGACAGGTGGGCACGGTGTTCGAGACGCTCGTCAATCCCGAGCGGATGATTCCGCCCTTCATCTCGCGGCTCACCAACATCAGCCACGAGATGGTGCGCGACAAGTCGCCCTTCCGCGACGTGTGCGACGACGTGCTCCGCGCGCTCGACGGTCACGTCTTCGTCGCGCACAACGCGAGCTTCGACTGGCGCTTCGTGAGCGCCGAGGTGACGCGCTCGACGGGGCGCGAGCTCATGGGGCGCCGCCTCTGCACCGTCCGGCTCGCGCGCCGCCTCCTGCCGCAGCTACGTTCGCGATCGCTCGACTGGGTCGCGCGGCATTACGGCGTGGAGATTGCGCCCGAGCAGCGACACCGCGCGGCAGGCGACGCGATCGCCACGGCGCACTGCCTGCTGCGGCTACTCGACGACGCGCGCGGCCACGGATGCGAGCGCTGGTCCGAGCTCGAGCGCTTTCTGTCGACCGGTAGCGCCGAGGTCAAGCGTCGGCGACCGCGCCGGCCATCCGGGATGCCCCAGCCGGTGAGCAAGGACACGACCGCGTAGCGACCTTCCGCTGCTACCTTCCGGACACCATGCACGATTTCCCGCTCGTCCAGTCACGAACCCTCGGCGGCCTGCGCATTCACGCGCTGCAGGCCGGCCTCCAGCAGCTCGATGGCGGCGCGATGTTCGGCGTCGTCCCGCGCCCGCTCTGGGAGCGAAAGCTCGCCCCCGATGCGCGCAACCGAATTCCGCTCGGCATGCGCTGCCTTCTGATCGAGCACCCCGACGGGCTGGTGCTGGTCGACAACGGGGCAGGGAACAAGGAGAAGGCCAAGTTCTACGACATCTACGGCATGGACCAGCCGGGCTCGCCCGATGCGCCGACGCAGCTCGAGCGGGCGCTCGCCGAGGCGGGTTTTGCGGCCGCTGACGTGCGGCTCGTGATCAACAGTCATCTCCACTTCGATCATGCCGGTGGCAACACTCGGCTGCGTCCCGATGGGACGGTCGGCGCGACGTTCCCGAACGCGCGCTACATCGTCCGCCGCGGCGAGTGGGACTGGGCGCACCACACCAACGAGCGGACGTCGGCGAGCTACTTCGCCCACAACTTCGACCCGATCCAGGCGAGCGGGCAGCTCGAGCTCGTGGACGACGATCGCGAGATCGTCCCCGGCGTGGAGCTGCGGCACACTCCCGGGCACACACCGCATCATCAGGGCATCCTGCTGACGTCCGGCTCCGAGCGGCTCTTCTACCTGGCCGATCTGGCGCCGACCGTCTGGCACGTGCCGCTGCCGTGGATCATGGGCTATGACGTCGAGCCGCTCGTGACGCTCGAGACCAAGCGGCGCCTCTGGAACGAGGCCGCGACCGACGGCTGGACGCTCATGTTCGAGCACGATCCCGCCACCGCGTGGGGACGGGTGGTTCGGGACGGGAAGGGCTATGCCTGCGACGCCGGTGGCGGTGTGGGTTGACTTCCGCTCCGGGCCGCCTAACTTCAACCTTCACAACTAGCTAAGTGACCGCCCTCGGCGCTCCACCCTCTGGCCCTCGCGTTGTTTCGAGGTGTGCTACAGGAGTCTGAACCACCATTCGGCCCCGCCGCTCGCGGTCGGGCGTCGTGTGCTGTCGCGGACTCTTCTCCAGAAGGTCCGCGTTTTTATTTTTCTTCTTCTGAGGCCACGAGTATTCAGGACACCACCAAGCGCGTGCGGGTCAATCGCATGATCCGCATCAGCCCGGTCCGCGTGATCGGAGCCGATGGTTCGCAACTCGGGATCCTCGAGGTCGACGCCGCGCTCCGCATGGCGGAAGAAGCCGGGCTCGATCTCGTCGAAGTCGCCGCAACGGCTCGTCCTCCCGTCGTCCGCATCATGGACTACGGGAAGTACAAGTTCGAGATGGCGAAGCAGGCGCGGGTGGCCAAGAAGAAGCAGCACGTCATCGAGCTCAAGGAAGTGAAGTACCGCCCTGGGATCGACGATCACGACTTCGAGACGAAGACGCGCCATGCGCGACGCTTCCTCGAGGAGAAGAACAAGGTCAAGGTCACGATGATGTTCCGTGGCCGCCAGGTCGCACACCCCGAGCTCGGCCAGGATGTGCTGAATCGGGTCAGCAGCTCGTTGGCCGACATCGCGAAGATCGAGAGCGCGGGCCGGTTGGAAGGCAAGTCAATGACGATGATCCTCACGCCCAAATAAGAGAGCGTGCCATGCCTAAGATGAAGACGCACAAGGGCGCTGCAAAGCGCTTTTCCATGACGGGGACCGGCAAGGTCAAGCGGTTCAAGGCCTTCAAGAGCCACATCCTCACGAAGAAGACGTCGAAGCGGAAGCGTAACCTGCGCCGCGCCGGTCTCATTGCCACCAACGGCGAACAGAAGCGCATCAAGCGCCTCATTCAGGCCTAACAGGAGCCGACTATGCCACGCGCCGTATCGAACGTCCCGCGCCTCAAGCGGAAGAAGCAGATTCTCAAGCACGCCCGCGGTGCCTTCGGCGCCCGGTCCAAGCTGTGGAAGGCCGCCAAGGAGACCGTCGAGCGCGGATGGGTCTACGCCTACCGGGATCGCAAGAACAAGAAGCGCGATTTCCGCAAGCTCTGGATCATGCGCATCAACGCCGGCGCCCGGCAGCACGACATGAGCTACAGCGTCTTCATGAACGGCCTCAAGCTCGCCGGTGTCGAAGTCGACCGGAAGATCCTCGCCGACCTCGCCGTGCGCGATCCGCAGGCGTTTGGCTCGCTCGCCGATGCGGCGCGCGCTGCCCTGAACGCTGCGTAAGGAGCTGTTGTAGCTTCTCTCGCAGGCACTCGGCGGCGGCGCGACCTCGGGTCGCG
>JAYUTY010000439.1:0-27558 GCA_043754875.1 Gemmatimonadota bacterium | reverse complement strand
GCGCGCTCGGCGACATGATGCGCTGGATGCGCGAGCGACGGGCGAACGGTCGGGCGCCGACGCCGCCACGCGGCTCGTTCGCCACCGCGGAGCCCGCGATCGTCCGCCCTCGCGTGACTGACGAGGCCACGGCGACCTGGGTCGGTCACTCGACGACGCTGCTGCAGCTCGCCGGCCTGAACGTGCTGCTGGATCCCGTCTGGAGCGAACGCGCATCGCCCGTGCAGTGGGCCGGCCCGCGTCGAGTCATGGCGCCCGGACTGCCGCTGGAGTCGCTTCCGCCGATCGATGTCGTGCTGCTCTCGCACAGCCACTACGATCACCTCGACAAGCCGACGGTCAAGGCGCTGGCGCGCGCGCACCCGGACGCCTCGTGGGTGGTGCCGCTCAAGCTCGCGCCGATCGTGCGTCGATGGGGGGCAACGAAGGTGGTGGAGCTCGACTGGTGGGCATCGACCACCGTGCACGGAATGCGCGTGACGGCGACACCAGCGCGACACTTCTCGGCACGCTGGCTGAACGATCGCAATCAGACGCTCTGGTGCGGCTACGTGCTCGAGGCGGGCGGCCAGCGCGCCTACTTCGCCGGCGACACGGCCTATCACCCGGAGTTCGGTGCGATCGGCGAGCGCCTTGGCCCATTCGATCTGGTGATGATGCCGATCGGCGCCTATGACCCCCGCTGGTTCATGCACGTGGTGCACGTGAACCCGGACGAGGCGGTGCAGGCGGTCGCCGACATGCAGCTGGCACACCCGGATGCGCCCCTTCCACTCGTGCTTGGCATTCACTGGGGGACTTTCCGGCTCACCGACGAGCCGATGGACGAGCCGCCGCGCCGCACGGCTGCACTGTGGCGCGAGCGCGGATGGCCCGACGATCGTCTCTGGATCGCACGCTTCGGCGAGACGCGCCGATGGGGCTCGCCGTGACGCGGGTGACGCGCTCGTCGCCCCGTTCGTATAGACTGGTGACCATGCGCTTCCCGCCGCTCGATCCCACTACGTGCATGACCATGACGCCTCTCTCCACGACGAGAGGCGTCGCGCGCGCGTCCTGAGTAGCGACCGTACTCATGCTCTCGCCCGCGCGGCTCCTCCCTCCCGAGGACCGCGCGTTTTCGTATCTCCTTGTTCTCTCCCCTCCCCTCCCCGCCCGTCCGTCGCATGTCGCTCTCGTCGCGTCCGATCTCGGTACACAAATTCGGTGGAGCCGCGCTCGCTGACGCCGCCTCCATCACGAACGTCGGGCAACTGTTGGCGTCCGACGACAGCGGCTCGCAACGGGTCGTGGTCACGTCGGCGCTCCAGGGCGTCACCAACGAGCTCGTTCGCGCGCTCGAGCTCGCGACGGCGGCAGCTCCAACACAGGCACCAGGCTCAGCCGTCTCATCGATGACCGGCGTCTCGGACGGGCGGACGAGCCGAGCGGAGATTTCCGCGCTCGTCGAGGCGATCCGTACGCGCCACCTCGCCGTCGCACGTGCCCTCTTCGCCGCGCACGCGCCGACGCTGGACGCCGTGACTGCGCTCGTCGACTACGCCAGCGATACGCTTGGTACCCAGCTCGCCGCACTCGCGGGCGCCGCGCCCGGGCCCAGCGCCGCGACCGACGTGGTGCTCGCGTTCGGAGAGCGCGTCGCTGCCCAGTTCGTCGCCGCGATGCTCTCGATGCGCGGCATCGAGAGCACGGTGGTCGACGCGACGGCGCTCGTCCAGACAGACGGACGACACGGGAATGCCGCCCCGGACCTCACGCGCACGGAGACGACGACGCGCCACGCGCTTGCCCCCTGGCTCGCGCGCGACGTCCTCGTCGTGGTGCCGGGCTTCATCGGCGCCGGTCACGACGGAAGCGTCGTGACGCTCGGCCGCGGCGGGTCGGATCTCACGGCCGCCGTGCTCGCCCGCGCGCTCGACGCGCGCGAGGTGACGCTCTGGAAGGACGTGCCCGGCTGCATGAGCGCCGATCCTCGCCTCGTGCCCGAGGCACGCGTCATCCCCGTGCTCGACGCGCGCGAAGCCTCCGAGCTGGCGTACTACGGCGCCAAGATCCTGCACCCGCGCACGCTCGGACCGCTGCGCGCCGGCACGACGCTTCGTCTGCGCCCCTTCGCCGATCCGACGGCGGCCGGCACGGCGATCGTCATCGGCCGCATGGGCAAGGGCACTCCCGTGCGCGCCGTCTCCGGCATGACCGACCAGGCGATGATCGCCGTGACCGGCGCCGGAATGCTCGGCGTGCCCGGCATCGCGGCGCGCGTGTTCGGTGCGCTCGCCGCCGCGCACGTCAGCGTGTCGATGATCTCGCAGGCGTCGTCCGAGCAGTCGATCTGCTTCACCATCCCGTCGAGCCGCGCCGACGAGGTGCAGGCGGTGCTGCAGCAGTGCTTCGCCGACGAGCTGGCGCGCCGGGAGATCGACGACATCGCCGTGCAGACGGGGCTCACCACCGTCGCCGTCGTGGGCTCGGGAATGGCCCGGACACCCGGCATCGCCGCGCGCATCTTCGACGCCGTGGCCGCAGCGGGGGTGAACGTCGTCGCGATCGCGCAGGGTGCGTCTGAGCGCAACGTCTCCTTCCTGGTTGCCAGCGCCGAAGCCCCGGCGGCGATCCGCGCCGTGCACGCGGCCTTCCGACTCGACAAGGTGGGCGGCGGCCGAGTCGTCCGCCGCACCGAATCCACCGACGTGATCCTCCTGGGAATGGGGCGCGTCGGCCGGGAGTTCATCGCGCAGTTCCACGCCCTCGCGCGCCGCGGCGGTGCGCCGATGCGGATCGTCGGCGTGATCGACCGCCGCGGCTTCGTCTTCGATCCACGCGGCATCACCGAACGCCGGCTGACGACGCTCGCGCTGCGCAAGCAGAATGGCCGTGCGCTCGACGTTGCCAGTGGCGCGCGGGCTGGCTCGGCGCGTGACGCCGTGGCGTTCATGGCGGGACACGCGCTCACCAAGCCGGTGCTCGTGGATGTCGCGAGCGGCGACACGAGTGACGCGCTGGTGCTCGCCGCGAGCCACGGGATGAGCCTCGTGCTCGCCAACAAGGTGCCGCTCGCCGCAGAGCTGTCCGTGGCCCGGCAGGTGCTGCACGGAGGCCGCGCCGCCGGCGGACGGGTGCTGTACGAGGCGACCGTCGGTGCAGGGCTTCCCGTGATCGACACGCTGCGCCAGCTGCTGTCCTCCGGCGATCGCGTCGACGGCATCGACTGCTCGCCATCGGGGACGATGGGCTTCCTCTTCAGCGAGCTCGGTCGTGGCCGCCGCTTCTCGGACGTGGTGCGTGAGGCAATGGCGCTCGGTTACACGGAGCCGGATCCGCGCGACGATCTCTGCGGGCTGGATGTCGCGCGCAAGGGACTCATCCTCAGCCGCATGCTCGGGTACACGGGTGAGATGAGCGACGTGAGCCTCGAGTCACTCGTGCCCGACGCGCTGCGCGACGTGTCGCCCGAGGCGTTTCTCGCTGCGCTGCCGGACAGCGACGCAGAGTGGGAGGGGCGCGTTGCCGACGCAAAGGCGCGCGGCGAGGTGCTGCGCTATCGCGTGCGCGCAACACGCGGTGGGGTGCGCGTCGGCCTGGCCAGCGTGCCGCTCGGCAGCGCCCTTGCTTCGCTCGACGGCACGGACAACCTGTTCGTCTTCAGCACGGCCCGATATCGCGACCGACCGCTCGTCGTCTCGGGGCCGGGCGCTGGCACGGTGGTGACGGCCGCTGGCGTCCTGGGGGATGTGTTGCGTATGGTGAGCGCATGATCAGCGCGCCCACTCGTTTCACGAGCCACTCCCTGCCCACACGCGTGGCGGCCACCGCGCCGGGCAGCATCGGCAACGTGGGCCCTGGCCTCGACGTGCTCGGCTGCACGCTCGCCGGTCTCCGCGACGGGGTGACCGCCGAGTGGAGCAGCGCGCGCGATGGCGTGCACCTCCTCGACGCTGGTCATCCCGACCTCCCCACGAATCCCCAGCGCCACACGGCGGCACTCGCTGCTGCCGCGGTGCTGCAGGTGGCGCGCGCGCGGGGCGTGTCGATCCCATACGGCGGCCTCGGGCTCACCGCGCGGAAGGAGCTTCCGCTCTCGGGCGGCCAGGGCGGAAGCGCCGCCTCGGCGGTGGCCGGCGCAGTCGCCACGAACGCGCTGCTTGGCTCCCCGCTCGACACGCACGCACTCTTGGAATGCTGTCTCGTCGCCGAAGAGGCCGTCGCCGGCCGGCACCTGGACAACATCGCTCCAGCGCTGCTCGGCGGCATCATCCTGGTGCGCTCGCTCGCGCCAATCGATCTCGTGCAGCTCCCTGTGCCCCACGGACTGCGCATCGTGCTGGCGCATCCGGCCCAGCGGTTGTCGACGTCGGAGTCCCGGCGGGCTCTGCCCAGCCACGTGCCGCGCGGCGTCGTGACAGCGCAGCTCGCGCAGGTGGCCGCGATGGTGGCCGCCTGCTACCGCGATGATCTGGCACTCTTTGGCCGCGCGCTCGACGATCGCATTGCGGAGCCGGCGCGCGCTCCGCTGGTGCCCGGCTTCATCGACGCCAAGCGCGCTGCGCTCGCCGCCGGCGCGCTCGGCGCATCGATCTCCGGCGCCGGCCCGACCGCGTTCGCGATCGTGGGCGACGAGCTCACAGGCGCCGCCGTCGCCAGCGCGATGCAGGCCGCCTACGAGCGCGCCGGGCTGGCGTGCGACACTCGAATCACCGAGATCGACCTTCAGGGCGCGGTCGTGGAGGCCGCACACGCATGACCGACATGACCGACATGACCGACATGACGCATTCGACACGCGCCGCACCCTCCGCACGAGACGCAGCGGTGATCACCCACGCGCACCTGCCGAGCGTGGTGCGCTGTGCGACGTGCGCGGCGGAATATCCCGACAGCACCGCGTACGCCACGTGCCCGGCATGCAGCGGCCTACTCTTCGTGGAGCACAACCCGGCCGCACGGTCCGGGGCCGAGTGGCGCGCACTGTTCGACGCGCGGGCCTCGAGTGGCGCCGTGCGGGGGGATGCGCTCGCGCGCTCGGGCGTCTGGCGCTTTCGCGAGCTCGTCCTGCCCGGTGCGGACGCAGACGTCGTGAGCCATCCAGAGGGCAACACGCCACTGCTCGCGCGTGACGCGATCGCGCAGTACGCCGGGGTGCGCGACCTCCAGATCAAGCATGAAGGCCACAACCCCACTGGATCCTTCAAGGATCGCGGCATGACTGCGGCGCTGACGCAGGCGCGCCGCATCGGCGCACGTGCCGTCGCGTGCGCGTCCACGGGCAACACGTCGGCGTCGCTCAGCGCCTACGCCGCGCAGGCGGGGATCCCATCATTCGTGCTGGTTCCCGAGGGACGGATCTCGGCCGGCAAGCTGGCGCAGACGCTCGCGTACGGCGCACAGACGCTCCAGCTGCAGGGCGATTTCGACGACTGCCTCCGCCTTGCGCGCGATGCGTCGGCGTCGCTCGGTGTCTACCTCGTCAACTCCCTGAACCCGTTCCGCGTCGAGGGCCAGAAGACGATCGTCCTCGAGCTGCTGCAGCAGCTGGGCTGGGAGGCGCCGGACTGGATCGCGTTGCCGGCGGGTAACCTTGGCAACACCGCCGCGTTCGGAAAAGCGCTCCGCGAGGCGCGGGCGCTCGGCCTGATCGATCGCGTGCCTCGGCTGCTGGCCGTGCAGGCTGCCGGCGCGGCTCCCTTCGCGCACGCCTTCGGTGACCGCTTCGCGTCGCGCGTGCCCGTGCGTGCAGAGACGCGCGCGACGGCCATCCGCATTGGTGACCCCGCGTCGTGGGATCGCGCCGTTCAGGCAATTCGCGAGACCAACGGAGCGGTGGAAGCCGTGTCGGACGAGGACATCTTCGCCGCCAAGCGCGTGATCGACACCGCCGGCGTGGGCTGCGAGCCGGCGAGCGCCGCGAGCGTGGCGGGGGTGCGCGCCCTCGTAGCACGCGGCGAGATCCGCAAGGACGAGCGCGTGGTGGCCGTGCTCACGGGTCACCTGCTCAAGGATCCCGGCGATCACCACGGTGATGGCACAGGCGCACGCGCGATGTCCGGGCCGCTGACGCGCGACGCGGCCCTGGCCGTGCTCGCCGCGGCAATCGGCGCATGACACGAGCGCGGCGCGTGCGCCTGCAGCCGCACTGAAGATGAAGTTGGGCACAGCCGAGTCGGAGCAGGCAGGGGCGCCACGCTCGCGTCCTCTCGCTTCACCAACCGTGCTGGCGCTCCTGGCGCTTGCCGCCGGACTCGCGTTCGGCGTCGGGTCGACGATGGCGCCGGGTGTGCTCGGCACGGTGCTCCGCGCGGTCGTGGCGGTCGTCGAGCCCCTCGGCGCGCTCTGGGTGAATGCCATTCGCATGACGCTCGTCCCGCTGGTGGTGGGGCTGCTCGTCACGAGCGTCACCGGCTTCTCCGATCTGCGGGCCCTCGGGCGTCTCGGCTCGCGCACGGTGCTCGTCTTCGTCGCGCTGCTCGCGGGCACGGCGATCTTCGCGGCGCTCGCATCGCCACCGCTCCTCGCGCACATGCCGCTCGACGCGTCCACCACGGCGCTGCTCCGCGCGCGCGTTGCGGTACAAGGCGCTGCCCTGCCAGGCGAACTGCCCACGCTGCGCGGCTTCGTCATCGGGCTGGTGCCCACCAATCCCGTACGCGCCGCGGCCGACGCGGCAATGCTGCCGCTCATCGTCTTCACGCTCGTCTTCGCCATCGCCGTGATGCAGCTGGCCGAGGCGCGGCGGACGATGGTGCGCGAGCTGTTTCGCGCACTGAGTGACGCGATGCTGGTGATCGTCGGCTGGGTGCTGCGCGTCACGCCGATCGGTGTCTTCGCGCTCGCGGCGAGCCTCGGCGCCACGCTCGGGCTGGGCGTCGTGGGACCGGTTGCGTACTACGTCGCAGTGCTGTGCGGGCTCCTGCTCGTGACTGGCCTCGCGCTCTATCCCGTGGCCGTGCTGTTCGGGCACATCCCGCTCCGCCGCTTCGCGCGTGCTGTCGCGCCCGCACAGGCGATGGCTGTCGCGACACGCTCGTCACTCGCCTCGCTTCCGGCGCTGATCGACGGCGCGCGGCGTGAGCTCGACGACCGGCCAGGGATCACCGGATTCGTGCTTCCGCTTTCGGTCGCCACCTTCAAGATCAACACGCCGCTCTCGGACCTGATCGGGCCACTCTTTCTCGCTCACCTCTACGGCGTGCCGCTGTCGGCCGCGCAGATCGCCACGATGACGCTCGTGACGATTGCGATGAGCTTCAGCAATCCCGGCATCCCGAGTGGCGGGCTGTTCGTCGTCACCGCGCCCGTGCTGTTGAGCGTCGGCCTGCCGCTCGAGGGAATCGGCCTCCTGATCGCCGCCGACGCGATCCCCGACATTTTCGCCACCGTGATCAACGTGACTGGCGACATGACCGTCGCGGCGATCGTGGCGCGCACGACGCCCACGAGCGTGGACGCTCGAGCGCTCTCCGCCGCGTCCCCGGCCGCCTAGGCCGGCGCGGTCTCAGGATGCGCGTCGCTTCCGTGCGCTCTTTGCCCGTGCAGAGGTAGTCGTCGCGCGCGGGCGTTTCACCGGCGCCGCCTTCTTCGCGCCGCGCTTGCTGGGCGAGGTGCTGGCGAGGCTCTCCTGCAAGCGTGAGACGAGGTCGATCACGTTGGTGCGCTCCGAACGTGCCTCCGGCGCATCAGGCACCTTCTTGCCCTTCAGCTTCGCCTTCACGAGCGCCCTGAGCTTCTCCTCGTACTCGTCGTGATACTTCGCGGGCTCGAACGTGTCGGCGAGATTGCCGATCAGCTGTTCGGCCATCGCGAGCTCCTGCGGCCGCACCTTCTGCGCGTCGGCGTCCGGAAAATTGATCGTCTCCGGCTCCACGAGCTCGTGCTCGAAGCGCATCAGCTCGAGCACGAGGGCGTCGCCGATGGGGCGCACGGCGACGAGATGCTCCTTCTGGCGCAGCGTGAGCTTGCCGATGCCCACCATCCCAGTATTGGCCAGTGCCTCACGGAGCAGCGCGTACGGCTTCTCGCCCCCCTTCTGCGGCACGAGGTAGTACGGAGTGTCGAAGTAGCGCGGGTCGATCTCGTCCGACTTCACGAAGTCGGTCATCTCCACCGCCTTGCTCGATGGCGTGCGCACCTTCGCGAACTCTTCGGGGGTGACGACGACGTACTTCCCCTTGGTGTACTCGTAGCCCTTCACGATGTCCTTCCACGGCACGACCTGCTCGTCGCGTGGGCAGACACGCTCGAACTTGATCGGTGTGAGGTCGTCCTTGTGCAGCATGCGAAAGCTGGTTCGCTCGGCTTCGCGCACCGCGCTCGCCAGCGATACCGGGATATTCACGAGCCCGAACGTCAGGGCGCCAGTCCAGATGGATGCCATGCCCCCTGCAAACGCAGAGGGCGTGCTCTCCACCACTTCTCCACAGTAGCGCTCGAGCTCGCTGGCGCGTCACGCGTCTTGCGCTTCTAATACAGCATGTCGACTGCGGCGATTGCGCGGTACACGTTCGTCGAGTTCGTGGTGGGGCGCAGCAACGAGGCCGCCTACACGGCTTCGTCCGCAGCCGCCGTCGCGCCGGGCGCCCTGTACAATCCCATCCTGGTCACCGGGGCCACGGGGCTGGGCAAGACCCATCTGGCCCACGCCATCGCGTCGGAAACCGTGTCGCGCGATGGCCGCACGGCGCGGATCATCACCGCCGATGCCTTTCTGCAGCTGATCGCCGGCGCGATGGCCACGGGCACCATCACAGCGGCGGTGGAGGAGCTGGCCGAGTGCACGGTGCTGGTCATGGACGACGTGCACATCTTCCATCGGAATGGCGCTGCGCAGGACGCACTGGTGTCGCTTGCCGCACATGCTGTCGCGCTGGGTACACAATTGTTGCTCACAACCGACAGGGATGACGATGCCAGCGCGCTGACGAGCCGCCTCGTAGCGCAATTTCGAACCGGTCATATTGCCACACTCGAAAATCCTGATTGGGCGCATCGCGTCGCCATTCTCAAGTCAAAAGTGCGCGCTGCCGGGGTGAGCCTGCCCCCTGATGTCGTGCACTACCTCGCGTCGCAGAGCACCGGCAGCGTGCGTGAGCTCGAGGGGCAGCTGACCCGCGTGTTGGCCGTCGCGGCGCTCGAGCAGGCGCCGGTCTCGCTCGTGCTGGCCCAACGAGCGGTGCCTACTCGCCGCCCGGTGGATGGCGCCGGAACGTTCGGAGCGCTCCTCGTCCAGCAGGCGGTGGCGGCCGAGTGGGGGATTGCTCCCGAGGCGCTGACGGGAGCGGGACGCTCGCAGGCACTCAACGAGCCGCGCCGGGTGGCGATGCTGTTGTGCCGCGATCGCCTGGAGCTATCACTCCGCGAGATCGGGGCGGCGTTCGGCGGGCGTGACGTCTCGACTGTCGTTGCGGCGCTGCGGCGCGCCCGCGAGGAGATGGCTGGTGACGATCGCCTTGCCGCACGGGTCGATCAGGTGGGCGGGCTGCTCGCGCAGTCGGTCGAATTGGCTGTGTGAGGCCCGGAAGGAGACAGATCGACGTAATCGCCTAGTTGAATTTTCCACCGTTACAACTAGCGAGGTCTAGCGGTCTATATCCTGCCATTGCTGGGAGGTATCTTGAGCGGTTGGAGGTAGGAATGGACGTACATCGTAGAACACGAGTTCTCGCTGGGATCGTTGCCAGCGCAGTGATGGTCTGGCCGCTTGGCGCGCAGCAGCCGCGACGGGTTCATAGCGAGGTCTCGATCCCGATCCGCAAGAACGGAAAGGATCAGGTGCCACCGGCGGCGGCGCCCCGCGACGCATTGGCGCGGGCAATCCTCCCGAATCGGGAAGTCGCGCGCGTCACACGGATCGACATGCCCGGCAATCGGAAGGAGTACGTCGTCCAGGATACGATCGGCCAGCGTCATTTCGCGCTCTGGTTACCACTCCTGGGCGGGGTGTTCGGCGCCGTGCTCTATCATCCGCACGGCGGAAACGGTGCCGATCAGCCGGTGATCCCGGGGATGCCGGGCATTCCGGGCGTACCTGGCACTCCGGAAACGCCGCCGGCGCCACCGACACCGACGACGCCTGGGATTCCCGGCGTGCCGCCGACTACGCCGCCGACTACGCCGCCGGAGCTACCGCCAACAACGGTGCCCGAGCCGGCGACGATCGTACTCCTCGCCACGGGCCTCGTGGGCATCGGGCTGGCCAGCCGCCGGGCCCGCAAGCGCCGCTGACGGCAGGATCGCGGGCGTCATCGCAGCATCCCGAGCCACTGGGCGCCCTGACTAGGGCGCCCAGTCGGCAATGAAGAGGTTGGTCTCCCCTGGTTTGGCATCGTGGCGGTTCGACGCCCACACGAGCGCTCGGCCATCGGGACTGAACATCGGGAAGCCGTCGAACGCTTCGTGCGTCGTGATCTGCTCCAGCCCCGTACCGTCCAGGTTGATCAGGTACAGGTCGAAGTTGCCGCTCCGCGGTCGCGTGTAGTTCGACGAGAAGATCAACCGCCGCCCGTCTGGCGTCCACGACGGGCCGAAGTTCGCCCCGCCGAGCTGCGTGATCTGTCGCTGGCCGCTGCCGTCGGCGTTCATCACCCAGAGCTCCATCCGGTTCGGGCGCACCAGCCGCTGCGCGAGCAGTTCGCGGTAGCTGACCAGCGCAGAGTCGACCGGGTGCCACGCGCGATAGACGATCTTCGTCCCGTCGGGCGACCACCAGGGCCCACCATCATAGCCTGGCGTCGTCGTCAGACGGCGGACATCACTGCCGTCCACGTTCATCGTGTAGATGTCGAGATCGCCGTCCTTGAGCGACGTGAAGACGATCCGCTTTCCGTCCGGCGAGACGACCGCCTCCGCCGTGTAGACGCCGTAGCTCGTCAGCCGGCGCAGGTCGCTGCCGTCGGATCGCGCCGTGTAGATGTCGAATGGGTCGAGTCCCCACACGTAGCCTTTCGAGGGGTCTGGCTTCCGCGGACACGAGTCCTGCATCGCGTGCGACGAGCCGAAGAGCACACGCTCGTCGTTCGAGTAGAAGAAGCCGCACGTCGTCTTGCCGGTGCCCGTGGAGACCCGCCGCAGCGCGGAGCCGTCCACGTTCATCGTGAACTCCTGATCGCACGATCGCCCGTTCCGGGTGCTCTGGAAAATCAGCCGCTGCCCGTCGGAGCTGAAGTACGCTTCTGCGTTCTCGCCTCCATTCGTCAGCTGACGGACGTTGCGGAGATGACGCTCGCCCGGTTCCGCCGAGACGACATTCGATGGTGCGGAGGTCGACGTGCGTTGATTCGCGAGGGGCGAGCAGGCGAGCAGTGCGCCGCCGACCGCCGCGATGGACACGAGAGTCGCCAGGCCGCCTCGTGCGGCGGTGCGGTAAGGAGAGAATGTTCGCATGAGCTCAAAATATGGCCTGGGCGCACCCGAGACTCACCCGGCCTCTGGCGTGCATGGTCGGTGCACTGCGGTTTTTTGCTGCTCCGGGCGAGGATCGCGATCGACATCGCGACCGACACGTTGATTGCGCCATCGACCTGTAGCATCCTAGGCTCAATCCCAGCGGCATGCTGCTCGCCGCGGAAGCTCATTCCGCCACGCACATCCGACTTCAACCATGCTTTCCAACGTGCAAACCGCAGCGAGTGTCCCGGCCGTTCCTCGCACCACGGGTGCCGACCTGCTCTCCTATCTGGAGCGCGTGCACGAGCGCACGCGCCGGCTGGTCACACTGATCCCGCCCGGTCACATGGAGTGGGCGCCACGACCGGGGTGGTTCACTCTCGGCGGCGTGGTCCGACACCTCGCCGGGACAGAGCGCTGGATGTGGGCCGAAAACGTGCTCGGGCAGCCGAGCCGCTATTCAGGACATGGCCCCGAGCTGGCTCGCGAGTCCGAGACGGTGCTCGACTACTACGACCGTCTGCACGGCGAGTCGGCGACCATCTTCTCGGTTCTCGACGATGCAGCGCTCGCGCGTCGGGTGCCGACGCCGGCGGATAGCACGATGACCTGCTGGAAGTGGCTGCGAGCCATGGCGGAGCACGAGGTGCACCACCGCGGACAGCTCTACCTGATGCTCGCGCTGCGCGGCGTGCCGACGCCGCCGATCTTCGGCCTCACTTCCGAAGAGGTGCAGGCGCGGTCGCTCAACGAGTGAGAGGCCGTCACTTGATGAGGGGTGCGAAGTCGTGAACGCCGTCGACCAGATCCGTAGGCTGTGGGGACCATGCCGCGTGGGCCGATCACAGGCTCCTCGAGGCATTGCGGCGTCTGCCGTTGCCGCCCGATGACGCGTTGCGAGAGTTCACGCACGTACTGGGGGCGGAGGAGGTGTGGCTCTCGCGACTCGAGCACCGTCCAGCGCACGCCGCGATCTGGCCCACGCTGGCTCTGGACGAGGCGGCGTCGCTTGCAGCGGCGACCCGCGATGCGTACGCGAGCTTCATCGACGGCCTCACCGAGGCGCGGCTCGGCGTGTGCGCAGAGTACACGAACAGCGCTGGCCAGCCGTTCGCGACGCCGGCTGGTGAGATCCTGATGCACGTCGCGCTGCACGGGCAGTATCACCGCGGCAAGGTGAACGTGCTGTTGCGCCAAGCCGGGGCCGAACCGGCCCCGGTGGACTTCATTGCCTCCGTGCGCGGCGTGGCTGCAGCGAGACAGTAACGTCTGGAGTAACGACAGCGCAGGGGTGAGCGACGGTTACGGCTGCCGGGGCTGGGGCGCCGCTGCGACGGTGAAGAGGTCGCGCTGCGTGTTCCCCTTCTCCATCAGGTCGAGTGCCTTCCGCAGCGGCGCATCGAAGCGCAGATCGTGCCGCTTGGCGGTAGAATCGCCGGCGACGAGGCGCGCGACGCGCTGTTCCAGCAGACGGTCGATGTAGCGGCCGGCTGCGTCATACTGGGCGCGCTCCACCTTGACTCCCTTCGCCGTCATGCGGCGGTAGAACTCGTCGCGCCACTGCGGCTGGACCTTGAAATCCTTGGTCGCACCGCGGGAGAGCTCGATCGCATAGTCAGCGAGCGTCACGTAGACGTCCTGCGACTTCGGGGCGACCACCTTGTTGAACGCCTGCTCAGCGGTCGTCAGCGTGTCATCGGCCACGAGCACATCGGGCGCCACCCCGCCGCCGCCGTAGACGATCCGTCCGGCATCCGAGCGGAACGCTGGCCGCGCCTTCTTCTTCGCTTCGGTCTCGGCTGAATCGGCCTTCTCCTCCACGAAACGGCCATTCACGAACTTGCGCTCCCGCTGGATGCTGCGACCGCTCGGCGTGTACCACTTGGCCGTCGTGATCTTGAGCGCGTAGCCGCCGTCCAGGGGGAAGAGCGTCTGCACCAGTCCCTTGCCGAAGCTGGTCGTGCCCACGAGCAACGCGCGATCGTGATCCTGCAGCGCGCCGGCGACGATCTCGCTCGCCGACGCCGAGTACTCGTCGGTGAGCACGGTGAGCGGCAGCGTCGGGAAGACGGGATTGCCCTGTGTGCTGTAGCTCTGCGGCTCCGACGAGCGCGAGCGCACGCTCACGATCTCCTGGCCGCCTCGCAGGAAGAGGTTGGACATCGCGATGCTCTGATCCAGGATTCCGCCCGGATTGCCGCGCATGTCGAGGATGACTCCCTTCACCCCCTCCTTCTGGAGCGAAGCGACGGCCTTCTGCACCTCCTCGGCCGATGTCTCGTTGAACCGCTGCACGGGGATGTAGCCGATCTTGTTGTCGAGCACGATCGCGTACGGCACGGCCGGAATGTGGATCACCTGGCGCGTGAACGTCGTCTTGATGGGCTCGGGCACTCCCGGCCGGCCGAAGGTCACGTTGACGCGCGTGCCCGGCGTGCCGATCAGGTAGTCGGACACCTGCTGCGTCTTCCATCCCCGCGTGGAGCTGGAGTCGACGAAGAGGATCTTGTCGCCCTCACGCACGCCGGCCGCTTCAGCCGGGGTATGCGGAAAGACCTTGCTGATCGTGATCGCCCCCTGGAGATCCTCGATCTGCATTCCGATGCCAGCATACTTGCCGTTCGTCTGCTGCGAGAAGCTGGCGAGCTGCTTGGGCGAGAACAGCTCGCTGTAGGGATCGTTGAGCTCCTTGACCATTCCGCGCGCCGCCTTCTCGTAGAGCGCGCCCGCGCTCACCGTGTCGACGAACCGCTGCGCAACGAGGCCGAGCACCTGGTCGAGCACGTGGGCGCCGTCCGTGGTGGTGCGGCTCTGCACCAGAAAGCCGCCAGCGACGACAGGGAGGAGTGCGAGGGCGACGACAGCGGAGCGACGACGAAGCATGATTTCCTGCTTTAGAGGGGAGTACGACCTATTCAATACGTCGAGGCGCCGCGGGGGTTCCGTGCGAGGCCGTCGTAGCATCGTTCACGACCGGCTCATTCCGTCGCGCAACCACCCGCGCGCCGGCCGAGGCCGTCCGAGGAGAGGACGACGGTGAACGACTCTCCGTCAATCTCGATCTCGCGCCCCGCTGGTGTCGTGATCCGGACCATCATCGGCGTGATGGTGGCCGCTTCATGCAGGACGAGAGCCGAGCATGTAGTCCACGAACCAGGCCCGCTGCTGCTGTCGGATCGCGGCGTTACGAAGGATACCCGCCTCCACGAGCATGTCGTGGGCCGGCTGGAGGACGCGTTGCAGATGCGACGGGTAACGCTGCGAGAGCGGGAGCAGGCCAGCCAACTCTTCCAGTCCGATGCGCCAGGTGAGGCGCCCCTCTGCCCGGGCCACCTCGAGCAGGCGGTACAGTCGACGCGCTACCGGCGAGCCCAGCGACCAGTAGCTCGGCGCCGACAGCGTGACGGCGTGATTGGCGGCGATGTTGTCGCGCATGATGGAGGCGAGTACCACACGCGCCACGCCGGGCTCGGTCGCGGAGATGGCCGGAAAGAGGGGCAGCTGATCGCGGTCGAGCAGCCGCCGCCGCTCGACGGAGACCGCGGAGAGAAGGGAGAAGCTCACATCGGCTCGTGCGTCGAGCAGCGCCTGGTGATAGATCCCCTGCGACTCCAGCGTCGTGCGCTCGAGTCGGCCGAGCGCGCCGCGCAGCTGCTCGTACGTTCGCCCGTCCACGCGCCGGCCCATCGTACGCAGGAACGCGTGCAGCGTGAAGCTGATGGCGCCGTCGGCCGGTTCTCCTTCCTCGTGATAGCGGCGCAGCAGCTCGACGTACACGTCCTGATCGAAGGTGCCGGGCAACCGGTCACCCGGGCTCGGGATGACTCGCCACCTCGCCCCCTGAGCGTCTGTGAAGGCGAGCATGCCGTCGTCGGCCGAGTCGCTCAGACGAAAGAGCGGAAGCGCCTCGAGAGCGCGGTCGAGGCGTATGACGCGGGTAGCCGTCCGGCGGCGCGCAACGACAGTCATACGGTCAAGGTGCTCCGCACCACGGGCCTCGGCAAGCAGCTTTGGCGCTCAGCCCGGTGACTGCCGTGCCAACGCCCCCGCGCCGTTGCCATCTCACCTGTCGTGGCTAACCGGACTCGACATGTTGGCATGAAGTGTGTTATCAGTTGAGTCAATGCGAAAAATGCTGCGTGTCAAGCGGGTCGGGGTGGTCCTCGGGATCCTCGTCGTGGGTGCCCTCGTGCTCGTGGGCATCCTCTCCATCACCCGGGGTACCCCCGTCAAGGCAGTCGTGGCCATCGGCGACAAGCAGGGGCCGCCTCTCATCACCGACTCGCTCTTCTCGCGAGTGATGGAGCTGTACACCGGGCTACACCTCACTCGCGGCAACGCGGTGGTCCAGATGAACAATGGTGACGTGTATACGCAGCTCTGGAAAGACCTCCGAGCCGCGAAGCACACGATCACCGTGCAGATGTACTACTCGCAGCCTGGCGCTGTGGCCGACACGATGGCGGCCATCCTCGAGGAGCGGGCCCGGGCCGGTGTGCGAGTGCTCTTCGTACTCGACGCCTTCGGGTCGCAGAACCTCAAGCGCGACTGGGCCGACAGCCTGCGTGCCGCTCACGTCGAGCTTGGCCTCCTCCGTCAACTGCACTGGTTCACTCTCCACAACGCCAGCGATCGCTCACACGTGCGAGTCGTGGTGATCGATGGCGAGGTGGGCTACACGGGCGGCTTCGGTCTGGCCGACTACTGGCTTGGTGACGGGAAACACAAGGATCAGTGGCGCGACAGCAACGCGCGCTTCGAGGGGCCGGCCGTGATGGGTCTCCAGGCAGCCTTCGCCGCGGCATGGGCGGAATGCACCGGCGAGCTGATCGCCGGCGACACCTTCTTTCCCAAGAAGGCATTCACGACGATGGATGGTGGAGTCGAGGCGGGGGTGTTCTTCTCCTCGCCAACCACGGGGAGCACGCCGGCCGAGCGGTTCAATGCGCTCTCGATAGCCAGCGCCCGGCGCACGCTCTACGTGACGAACTCCTACTTCGTCCCCGACGACGACTTCCGAAAGCTGCTCATCATGGCGCGCCAGCGCGGCGTCGACGTCCGCATCCTGACGGTGAGCAAGGAGACGGATGTGAAGACGGCCTGGTGGGCCGGCCGCTCACGCTACGAGGAGCTGCTCAAGGGCGGGGTGCGGATCTATGAGTATCAGCCCGCGATGATGCACTCCAAGACGTTCATCGTGGATGGGATGTGGGGCTCCATCGGCTCGATGAACTTCGACAACCGCTCCCTCGCGTTCAACAACGAATCCAACTTGGTCTTCCTCGACGCGGGGTTCGGTGCGCAGCTGAATGCGACCTTCATGGACGACCTCACCCGGTCTCAGGAAATCCTGCTCCCGGAGTTCGTGAAGCGCCCCTGGTACGACAAGGCGATCGAGAACGGCGCGGCACTGACGTCCAGGCTGCTCTAGCAGCCCGCGTCGATCGGTTAGTCGATCGGTTAGTCGATCGGTTAGTCGATCGGTTAGCGGATGTCCGCGCGGCCGAGTGCGGCACGCACGGACTCTCGCATGGCCACGAGCGCCTCGTCGCGTGCGGCGGGCGAGTCGTCACGCACGTGGATCTCGATGCCGTCGGCCACCGGCACGCGCCGCCAGCTTGCCGAGCGATCGTCGTCCGTGTTGCGGACCGCTGCATCGGCATTCGCGCCGAGCGCCGGGGCGAGGGAGGCCGCGACGCGCCGCTCCAGGGCGTCGCCCGTGATCTCCTTCATCTCGCTCTTGATTCCCTCGAGCGTCGCGCCCTCGCGCTGGCGGATCTTGATCGAGAGCAGCTGCAGGAGATGCCGATAGTTGTAGGTCGCGGCCGTGCCGGCGCCCTCGGGACGGTCGAGCAATCCGTTGGCGACGTAGAAGCGCACCGAACGCGCGCTCGGAGAAACCCGCGCCGACGCGTTCGTCGGGCGAATCCCTGCCGCATCCACGAGTGCGGTGACGTGCGCCGCGAGACCGCGAGCGTTCCAGGGAGCGTGACGCGCGTGGGCGCGCAGGAGAGCAACGGGAGACATGGTCGGTTCCGGCATAGCGGCAAAAGATAACAGAAGCGCGCCGTCGACGTGAGACGGACGCGACACTCACCGTGAAACGACGATGACCCCGGTGTGCATCTGCACACCGGGGTCATCCTTACGCACGCAATGCCGGAACGTATGTCAGTCGTCAGTTCAGGCGCTCGCGCGCGCGGACTCGGTCGCCGGAGCCGCCGATATCATGGATGCCGGCGCGATGATGCGTGGCGCGCTGCTCGTCTGTCCCAGGGCGCGCTCGAGGAAACGGAGGAGCGATGCGTTCACCCGCGTCGGCTGCTCGGCATGCGGCAGATCACCGGCCCCAGGCACAAGCAACCACTCGGCCTTGGGCGTGAGCACGCGGAAGGCGTGAGCGTGTTGGACCGGGTTCATGCGCCCCTGCTCTCCCCAAGCCAGCAGCAGCGGCTGGCGCAAGCGGCGGAGCGCGACGCGGACGTCGACGTTGAGCTGCCCACCGAGGAACGCGCCGACGACATGCTTGGCCCCGGGTTGCCGGGCGCTGCGCACGTGCGCCGCAACGAGCTCGTCCGTCACGAGACGGTCGTTGGCGTAACTGAGCTCGAGAAAGCGCCGAATGCTGGCCGGTGAGGTGAGGCCATTGTAATACGTCGTCCCGACGATCGGCGTCTCGAGCATCAACTGCGCGCTGGATTGGCTGGTCGTGGGACGATCGCGCAACTGCTGCACGCCGGTTGGCCCGATCAGCGCGAGCGCCGCCAGCCGGCGCGGATCACGCGACGCGAGTGCGATCACGTGCGCCGCGGTGAGCGACGAGGCAACCACCGCGCAGGGCTCGCGCACGAGTCGCGGGATCGTGTCGGCAATCATTGCCTGCAAGAGAGAGCAGGTATAGCGGATGTCGGGCCGGGACGATCGGCCGAAGCCGAGCAGGTCGACAGCGAACACGGTGTGACGCTCGGCTAGGGCGTCGATCGTGTGACGCCACTCGAACGACGAGGCCCCCGCATAGATGCCGTGCAGAAGCACGACGGGGGTTCCGCTCCCATGCTGCGTGTAGGCGATCCGCTGGCCGCGCCAGAGGAGCTCGCCCTGTTCACCGCCGAGCGTGTTGCCGAGTGGTGCCGACGCGCCGGCTGATGCCGCATTGTAGAGCGCGGCCGCGCCCAGCGCCGCGCCTCCGACTGCCGCTGCCTTTCCCCACTGCATTGCGTTCTCTCCCATGACGCGAACGTAGCTGAACCATGCTGAATCCATGCGGCGCACACCGACGTGCACCTCTCCAACGACGAGCGACCAACGACGAGCCGAGCGTGAACCGACGACGAACCGACCTTCGATGGGCGGCGAACGGCTTCCTGTCCTACGTGCACTGACCGGCTGAAGTTTTGCTGGCCGAGCGCCTGCGGCCTGACATCAGCTCATGTCGACGTCGATGACATCGCATGAGCTGTTCCGGTCGGTCTTCCCGGTGCACATTCCAGCACGTTGACGGCGAATCAGCGCACAAGCTGGGACGTCGGCGCGCATGGCGTATTCCCGACGCGCTGATCACGATGGCGTAACCACACATGCGAGGCGGTTTGGGCTGCGTCGCATGCGGTCGCGGACGGACGGCGAGGTGACAGGGCGCGAAACGAAGCAGGGGTCAGACAGCTCGCGCCGTCTGACCCCTGCTTCATGGCTTCGGGGCACCCCTACCCCTCGGCCACCCACCTCTCCAGACCACCCCACAATCGGAGAGGTGGCACCGCCGTGCCGCCCGCTCGTGACCACCCCCATCCACCCATCACCCGAGCGTTCGACAGCGGCGGGCCACTCGTGCACCCCCTACCACCAGCGTCATCGTTGCCGCCATTCCTACTTCACCGCACCGCCAGCTCCGTGGATGGCATCATCGCCGTCGGCACTCCAGCGCGCGACGCGAGCTCGGCGATCGTCACGAGGGCCACGGGCTTCTCGAGAAAGTGCGTCGCACCGAGGCGCAGCGAGGCGTGTCGGTTGTCGTCGTCCGGGTACGCCGTCAGGGCGATGACCGTCGCTTCTGGCGAGAGAAAGCCAGCCGCCGCCATTACCTGCAGCCCACCGTCCCGCCGCCCACCCAACCGGATGTCCGTCACGATCAGGTCGAAGGTCCGCGATGCGAGAGCCGCCTTGGCCGCCTCCAGCGTCGCTGCGGATTCGACGTGATTGGGCTCGACGTCGAATAGCTCAACGAGGATGCCGCGGATGCACTGCTCGTCTTCGACGATCAGGACGGTAGGATGCGGTGTCGTGTTCACGCCGTTCTGTTAGGCGAGGAGCGCGCCAGTCAGCACGTTAATCCTAACTCGATGCAGTAAAGGAGCTTACCCATGACTGATTGCGATCGCCCCAATTATAGCTGACCGAAAATCGATCGATCACCCCGGCAGGGTGACCAACTATCGGTCAGCGGTCAGGCGCCGTCAGTGGCGAGCGCTTGAGCTTCTCGAGCAGCGTCGAGCGAGCGATCCCGAGGAGCTGAGCCGCGCGCACCTTGTTTCCCCCGGTTGCCCGGAGCGCCGCGGCGATCGCGCGCCGCTCGGCCTCGGCCAGCGAAACCGGGCCAGCTGGAGGTGCGGCCGAAAGCTGCGGCAACGAGAGATGGCGCGCCTCGATCGGTGCACCATCGGCCAGGAGGGCGGCGCGCCAGAGGGTGTTCTTGAGCTCGCGCACGTTGCCGGGCCACCCGTATCGCTCGATCGCGCGGAGCGCCGTCGATGCCAGGCTCGCGCCGCGCGGCAGGAAGGCGGTCGCGAGGGTCGCCAGCTCATCCCGACGCTCGCGCAATGGGGGCAGCTGCAACGTGAGCACCTGCAGGCGATAGTAAAGATCGGCACGAAACCGCCCCTGTCCCACCCGCTCGGCCAGCGGCTGATTGGTCGCCGCCAGCACCCGCGCGTCGCTGCGCAGCTCGGCCGTTCCTCCGAGGCGACGAAACACGCGCTCTTCCAGCACCTTGAGCAGCTTGGGCTGTACCTCCGGCGCGATCTCACCCACCTCATCGAGAAAGAGCGTGCCTCGGCCGGCGACTTCGAGCAGGCCGCGCTTGGCCTGTTTCGCATCGGTGAACGCGCCACGCTCATGGCCGAACAGCTCGCTCTCGAGGAAGGTGGCGCTCAACGAGGCGCCGTTCACCTCGACGAATGGCAGCGCCGCCCGCGCCGACCGATCGTGAATGCGACGCGCAACGTACCCCTTCCCCGTTCCGGTCTCGCCGACGATGAGCACCGGCACGTCGTCGTTGCGGGTCGCGAGCTCGATCAGCCGCTCGAGCGACGGGCCGGCACCGTCCGCTGAACCTGCTCCACGATCGTCTCCATGATGGGCGCGCAGCACCGATACTTCGCGCCGGAGTCGCACCAGCTCCGCCACACGCTGCACCGCAGCGTCCAACGCCTCGAGATCCACTGGCTTCTCGAGAAAGTCGAGCGCCCCCTGCTGCATCGCGCGCACGGCAGTCGCGACGTCGGCGTGCCCGGTGAGCATGATCACCCCCAGCTCCGGATCGTCGGCGCGCAGCGCCTCCAGCAGCACGAGCCCACTGGCGTCCGGCAGGCGCAGGTCGGCAAGCACCACATCTGGTGCGTGCTCCGCCGCCGCCTGCCGCCCTTCACTCGCCGACGCGGCTGTACGCGTGGCGTAGCCGAGGGCCGTGAAGAAATCCGCCAGCGTCTCGCGCACGGTGCGATCGTCGTCCACGACGAGCACGGAGATGCTCATGCCGTGGTCATGCGCTCGGCGGCAGCACGACGATCGCCGACGTCCCGACCTCCGGCGCGCTCTCCAGCCCGATGGTGCCACCATGCTCCTCGATGATGCGCTGGCAGAGCGCGAGGCCGATTCCCGTGCCGCCGGGCTTGGACGAGAAGAAGATCTCGAATACACGGGGTAGCACATCGACCGGGATCGACGGACCGCCGTTGTGCAGGCGGCAGCGCCAGGCGCCGTTGGGGAGGATGGTGCTCTGCAGCGTGAGATCGCTTCCCTCAGGGGCGGCGTCGGTGGCGTTGACGAGCAGGTTGATGAAGACCTGCGAGAGTTGCTGCGCGTCGATGGCGCACCGGGCGGACCCGTCGGCGCGCGCGCGGTGCAGCAGGAGCGCGCGGCTCTCGAGCCGGCCTCGCTGGTTCTCGAGCACTTCGTCCCAGACGGCGTCCGGGTCGCCGGCCTCGAGCCGGATCGGACTCGGGCGGCCAAAGTCGAGGAGCGACGTCACCATGTTGTTCAGTCGATCGACCTCTCGCAGGATGCGTCCGACGTTCTTCTCGACGACCGGATCGTCATTGACGCGAAAGCGCAGCAGCTGCGCGGCGCTCGAGATGCCGAACAGCGGATTGCGCAGCTCGTGCGCGACGCCGGCCGAGACTTCGCCGATCGCCTCGAGGCGCCGCTTGTGCCCGACGCGCTTCACGAGCCACGCGCGCTCGATCGCCGCCGCCGTCTCGGCCGCCACCGTGGCGAGCACGCGCCGCGTCTCGTCGAGCCGGTGCGGCGCGGGCGGCGCACTCGCGCAGAGCGTCACGGCGCCGAGCACTCCTTCGCTGCTCGTCATCGGCGCGGTAATCTCGATGCCGCTGGCCGAGAGCTGGGTCATCACCTCACCCGCCGCCAGCGCCTCTACCCAGCTCGGCGTGAAGCGCGACTCGAGCTGCGCCTCGGACTCCTCGCCAAAACCGACGTGATGCACGAGGCGCAGGGCAGCCGTGTCGTCGTCGGCAAGCGCAATGGCGACGGCGTCGCAGGCCATCGCGCGGCGCAGTTGCTGCGAGACCTCCTGCAGGACGCGCTCGACGCTGATGGTGCGCGCCAGCGCCATGCCGGTGTCGATCAGCACCTCGCGCGAGCGGTGGCTGGGCGTGATGTCGACAGTCGAGAAGACGAAGCCCGTCACGGCATGCAGGTCGCCGAGCGCGCTGACCTGCATCAGGAAGATGCGCTCTTCCGTCGGCGAGCTGCAGGGGAACTCCCAACTCAGGGTCGACGCCCGTCCTTCGCGCAGCGTCTGCATTGCCTGCTCCATCTGGAGCCGAGGCGCGGGCTCGCCCATGGCGTCCCAGATCGAGGCACCGATGACGGTACCCTCGTCGCAGAGCTGGGGCGCGCCGTTGGACTGGGCAAAGCGCGACCAGGTGCGGTTGAGAAAGGTGATGCGCCCCTCGAGGTCCACCGCGTAGATGGTCAAGGGCAGGGCGTCGAGCACCTGACGCGCGAGTGGTGGCATGGCGGGATATTACCGGCGGTCCGCGGCGGATGGAAGCAAACGCGACGGGGAGCTGCCACCTGGCAGCTCCCCGTCGCGTTCCGAACATGGCTGACGCGCTAGCGGCGTCCGCTCTTCTTCGCGGGCGACTTCTTGGCGGGTGCCTTCTTGGCCGAGGCCTTCTTGGCCGACGATTTCGTGGCTGCGCCCTTCTTGGCTGCGCCCGTCTTGGCTGGAGCCTTCTTCGCCGCGCCCTTCTTCATCGCAGACTTCTTCGCCTGCGTAGCTGGTGCCTTCTTGGCGGCCGCCTTCGTGGCCGGAGCCTTCGACGCAGGCGCCTGTTTTGCCGCGGACGTCGTCGTCGTCGCCTTCGTCGTGCCTCCCTTCTTGGCTGCGGCCTGCTTCGAGGCCTTCGCAGGCGCCTTGCTCACGGGCGCCTTGCTCACGGGCGCTTTGCTCACGGGCGCTTTGCTCACGGGCGCTTTGGCTGCGGATCCCTTCTTGGCCGTGCTCCCCCCGCCGCTGCCACCGCCCCCACCGGCGTCGTCGAACACGTTGCCGCGTGTCGCGACCGATTTGCCCTTGGGTTTCACGGTCGCCGAATGCTTGGCCGCGGCAATCGGCCCAGAGGACTTGCCGCCGCTCGAACTCGGGGACGGATTCATCAGCCGGCCGCTGCCACCAGACTTCGGCGCACGCGCCACCACGAGCGGGCTTTCTTCCTCCTCGTCGTCCACAACGGGAGTCGCGAGCCCGCCCTCCTCGTCCTCGTCATCCGATTCGTCGGTGCTGTCCCAGAGGTCGTCGCTGTCGTCCTTGTGGGTCGTCCAGCCGCCGTCCTCCTCGTCGTCATCGTCGTACGACGACGACCCACCGCCACCGCCGCCATAGCCAAGATCGTCGACGTCATCGTCACGATCGGAGAAGCGAAGCTCTTCATTCAACTCGTCACCGCGCGGCATCACCGCCTCCTGTGGAGATAGGACAGTCGGACCTGCGTGTCGTCTCGATGTCATGGCGCATTCCGCACGCCGCCCAGCCCCGCGCCCGTCGCGCGACTGCGAGGCGCCCGCTGCACGACGTGTGCCCCGTGGTGTGCCTCGTGCCCGACGCATCGCCGCCGTTCGCGTCGCTCTCGCATCGCTCTCGACCGCCTGCGGCGTGCTCGACGCACATCGAACCGCACGAACACATCAACCACACATGATCCCTTGTAAGGCCGCGCACGGAGTCCGTCAAGCGAATTCCCGGATTCCGCACGCGCGTCGCGCCAACATTTCGTCGGCACGCTACGGAATCGGGAAAAGCTAGTCGCCGGCGGCGGGTGCCGGGATAATGACGGCGCCACTCGACCCGCCGTGGTCCGGGCTCGTGAGCCGAGCGCTCACCCACAGCCCTACGTCGTCGAGGAAGGTGTAGATCACCGGCACCACGAACAGCGTGAGCAGCGTCGAGGTGATCAACCCACCCATCACGGCGCGCGCCATCGGTGCGCGCGCCTCCGCGCCGGCGCCCAGCGCGAGGGCAAGCGGCAGCATGCCGAAGATCATCGCCACGGTCGTCATGACGATCGGGCGCAGGCGGATGCGACCGGCCGAGAGCAGCGCCGACCCCCGCTCTTCTCCGCCCGCGCGCAGCTGATTGGCGAAATCCACGAGCAGGATGCCGTTCTTCGTCACGAGCCCCATCAGCATGATGATCCCGATCATCGTCATCACGTTGATGTTGCCACGCGTGATCCAGAGCGCGAGCGCCACGCCGATGAAGCTCAGCGGCAGCGCGATCATGATGGCCAGCGGCTGGAGAAAGGAGCCGAACAGCGAGGCGAGAATCAGATAGATGAAGACCACCGCCAGCCCGAGGGCGCTGAGGACATAGCCCTTGGTCTCCTCCAGATTCTGGACGTCGCCCGTGAAGACGGCGTGGTAGCCCGGCGGCAGCCCGACCCCGTCGATCGCCTGCTTCACGGAGCGGGCGACATCGCCCATCGCGTAACCGGGCAGCACGCCGCTCCGGATCTGGACCTGCTGTTCCAGCTGCCGCCGCTCGATCTGCTGCGGCCCCACGCCAGCCCGCACTTCGGCCACCTGCGAGAGCGGCACCATGCTTGGCAGCCCATTCGCACCGAGGACGGTGCTCGCCACCGGGAGCTGCGCAACATTGTCGGCCGAGGCGCGCAGCGAGTCGGGGAAGACGACCACGACGTCGTGCGCGAAGCCCTGCGGGTCTTCCCAGGTCGTCGCGCGCTGCCCGGAGAACAGTGGCTGGAGCGTCGCGGCCACCGCGCCGACACCGAGTCCGGCGCGCCAGGCCTCCTGGCGATCCACTCGCACGTCCAGCTGTGGGATGTCGCCGTCCTCGCTCGAATTCGGCTCCGCCACCCCAGGCACGGACTTGATCGCCTCCAGCGTGCGCTCGGCCGCGATCTTGAGACGCGATGCCTCGGCGCCCTGGACGTTGACGATGATCGGCTGCTGGCCACGACTGAAGATGGATGACTGCCCGGTGATCGACGGACGCACGCCGGGGATCTGTCGGAGCTTGCCGCGCAGGTCGCCCTGGATGGCGAACAGCGGGCGCTTGTGCCCCGGGCGAAGCGCCACGAAGACGCTCCCCTGGTTGGGCGTGCTGCGGAAGCCACCGCCCACGGTGAGATAGGTGAAGCGCGTTTCCGGCTGCTTCATGAGAAAGGCGGCGATCTCACGCCCCTTCTCGACCGTGTAGTCCAGCCGCGAGCCAGGCGGCGTGCGGAACTGCACCGAGAATTCGTCGCCGTTCACGTCGGGCATCCAGGTGAAGCCCAGTCGCGAGACGATCAGGAAGCTGAGCACGATCGTGGACGACGCGATGCCGACAACCGCGAGGCGATGGCCCAGCGCCCAGCCGAGCCAGCGCGGATAGTGGTCGGCGACGCGCTCGAACCAGTCGTTGAAGGCGAAGGCGAAGCGGCGGATCGGGTTGGCGTGGGCACGCTGTTCGGACATGTGCTCGCCACCGTCGTTCACCGCGTGCTCCACCTCGGGATCGGCCCACACGCTGGAGAGCATCGGGTCCAGCGTGAAGCTGACGAACAGCGACACGAGCACGGCGAACGCCACCGTGACGCCGAACTGGAAGAAGATCTTGCCGATGATGCCGCCCATGAAGGCGACGGGGACGAACACGGCGATCACCGCGAAGGTCGTGGCCATGACGGCGAGCCCGATCTCATCGGTGCCCTCCTTGGCCGCCTGCACGTGGGATTTCCCCATCTCCAGATGCCGCACGATGTTCTCGCGCACCACGATCGCGTCGTCGATCAGGAGGCCGATCGCCAGCGAGAGCGCGAGCAGCGTCATGGTGTTCACCGTGAAGTTGCACACCCACATGATGAAGAACGCGCTGATGATCGACACGGGGAGCGTGAGCCCCGTGATCACGGTGGAGCGCCACGAGTTCAGGAAGAGGTAGATGATCATCACGGTGAGCAGCGCGCCCAGGCCGATCGATACTTCCACGTCGGCGAGCGACTCGCGGATGCGCTTGGAGTCGTCGCGGATGATCTCCATCGTGATGTCGCGCGGCAGTTGCCGCTCCAGCTCATGCACGGCCGCGGTGACGGCGTCGGCCACCTGCACCGTGTTGCTCCCCGAGATCTTGAGCACCTCGAGCGAGACAGCGGGGGCAACACCGGCGGAGTCGGAGATCTCTGCCGCCGTGCGGCGGTCCTCCGCCCCGTCCACGACGCGCGCGACGTCGCTGATGCGCACTGGCGTGCCGCGGCGCACGAGCACCGGGATGTCGGCGAACGACTTCGGCTCCACGATGCGCCCCGTGACGCGCACCAGCCGCTGCGTCGCGCCACGTTCGATCCGGCCGGCCGGCACTTCCTGGTTCTCTCGCGCCAGCGCAGCAGTGATCTGCGCCGGCGAGATGCCGTAGGCGCGCATCGCGTCCGGATCCACCTGCACGCGGATCTGCCGTCTGTTGCCACCGATGATGTTCACCCCACCCACTCCCTCGATCGACTCGAGGCGCGTCTGCACCACCTCGTTGGCGAGATCGGTGATCTCGCGGATCGAGCGCTCCGTCGACTTGAGCGCGATCGACATGATCGGCGAGTCGTTGGGGTCGAAGTGCTGGATGATCGGGTCCTGGATGTCCTGGGGCAGCGTGCGCCGGATACGCGCCACCTTTGCCTGCACGTCCTGCTGCGCGGCGGCGATGTTCACGCCGAGGTTGAACTGGAGACGGACGATCGACACCCCTTCGAGCGAGGTGGAGCTAATCTCCTTGATCCCCTGCACCGTGTTGAGCGCTTCCTCGATCGGCTTCGAGATCTCGCGCATCATGACTTCCGGCGACGCCCCCGGATACGCGGTCTGCGCGATGACGATGGGATACGTGATGTCCGGGTACTCGTCGATCGCCAGCCGTCTGTAGCTCACGACGCCCAGCACGATCAGCGTCACCATCATCATGGTGGCGAAGACGGGGCGCTTGATGGAGATGTCCGAGAGAAACATGCTGAGTCCTGCTGAAGGTGCGTCCTGCTACTGCGTGCGCTTGCTCTTCTCTTCACCGGCGATGGTGACCAGCATCCCGCGCCCCAGCACGCCGACGTTGCCGACGACGATCCGGTCGCCCGCCTGCAGCCCCTCGGCGACCTGCGCGATCCCCTGCCGCTCGTCCACGGCACCGAGCTGCACGGGCGCGATGTTCAGCGTCCGCCCGTCGATGCGGTACACGAACGGCTTCCCCTCGTCGGCCGTCTGACGCAGCGCCGTGGTGGGCACCGCGAGTACGCCGGTGAGCGTGCGGCTCACCACACGGCCCGTGGCAAAAGTGCCACCTCGAATCGTGCCGCCCGGATTGGGGATCTGCACGTACACGGTCACGGCGCGTGTGGCCGGATCCACGGTGGGGCTCACGCGCGCCACGCGGCCATCGAAGCGGCGACCGTCGGCGACGAA
>JAYUTY010000438.1:0-3423 GCA_043754875.1 Gemmatimonadota bacterium | reverse complement strand
CCTTCGCTTCCATCTTCGCGAGCTGCACCTCGTCAGTCACGAGGCGCTTGGAGTCATCGGAGAGACGGCGGATCAGATCGGGGATCCCGGTCTCGGGATCGGTCACTATGGGTCGCGCAGTCACGTACTCCTCCAGGGATGCGGCGTGCGAGTCTCCCGGCTGGATCGGCAAGGAGCGTTCCCCGGACGCCTACACCCCGAGACTCGCCGTGACGCCCGCGGGAAGACCCAACGCATCCACGAAGACCTGGGCCGCGAGAACCACGCCGATCGCGCGCGCCGCCCCGCCCCCCGCCTCGTCGATCCAGAGGGTGATCGGCCCGTCGAACGGCGCCTTGTCGAGGATCCGGACAACTGAACCAGGCAGAATTCCAAGCTCCGCGAGATAGCGTAGCCGGTCGGCATTCTCGTCCTGCACCAGACGCACGCGGACCTGCTCGCCCGGCGCCACCTCGGCGAGCGTCCGCAGCACCGGCTCCTCGATCCGGCCATCGCGCGTGGGGATCGGCGCGCCATGCGGATCCTGGCGCGGATCGCCGAGCGCGATCGCCATCCGCTCGATCAGCTCTTCGGACGCGGCGTGCTCCATCCGCTCGGCCTCGTCGTGCACTCCGTCCCAGGGGAAGCCGAGCACTTCCGTGAGATAGCATTCCAGAATGCGGTGGCGACGGATCGTGCGGAGCGCGGCATGGCGCCCGTCGGCGGTGAGGCGGATGCCGCGATACGGCTCGTGCGTGATCAGCCCCTGGTCGGCAAGCCGGCGCGCCATCCCGCTCACGGAGGCCGGCGACACGGCCAGCCGGTCGGCGATGTCGTTGGTGGACGCCGCGTCCCCGAGTCGCTCGAGGTCGTAGATCGCCTTCAGGTAGTCCTCGACCGCGACCGTGAGCGGCTGCGCGGGAGACGCGGGCGCGGCGCGGCCCGTCATGCCGGCCGCGGCATGCGGCGGTCGCTCATGCCGGATGGACGCGCCGCTGCGATCCGCGCACCATCAGGACGGGGATGCTCGTGCGGTGGCGCACGTCGTTGGCGACGCTGCCGCGAATGAGATCCTGCATCCCCTTGTGCCCGTGCACCGCCATCGCGATCAGGTCGCACCGCTCGCGCTCCGCGGCCGCCGTGATCTCGTCGGCCGGGCTGCCGCCGGCGAGCACGCACTCCACCGTGATGCCCTCCGTCTCGAGCTCGTCGCCGCGCGTCTCCAGATATTCGCGATCGCGCTTCATCTCGTCGCTCTCGCGCAGTACCATCTGCTCCTGATTGCGCGCCGCCCAGCCATCGGCCACGTGAATGAGCACGATCGACGCGCCGCAGTGCCGCGCGAGATCGCGCGCGTGCGCGACGATGGCATCGTCGTACTCGGAGTTTTCCAGCGGGACGAGAATCCGGGTGTACACGAGTAACGAGGGCGAGAGGACGAGGAGGGCCGCTCGCCGGTCAGGCGAGCCACTCCCGAGCCGTCTGGACGATCAGCCAGACGTTGAGCACCGCGATGATCGCGGCCACCGAATATGCGAGCCCCTTGAGCCAGGCAGGATTGGCGAACTCGCCCATCTTGATCTTGTCCGACGTGAACATCACCAGCGGAACCACGGCGAACGTGAGCTGGAGGCTCAGGATCACCTGGCTGAAGATCAGCAGCTTCGCCGTCCCCGATTCTCCACCAAGTATGGCCACGATGACCGCCGGCACAATGGCGATGAGGCGAGTGATCATCCGGCGCAGCCAGGGGCGGATCCGGATGTCGAGAAATCCCTCCATCACGATCTGCCCCGCGAGGGTACCGGTGAGCGTCGAGTTCTGTCCCGATGCGAGGAGCGCGAGCGCGAACACGGTGCTCGCCCCGGCGCCCAGGAGCGGCGTCAGCAGCTTGTAGGCGTCCTGGATCTCCGCCACTTCGGAGTGCCCGCTCGTGTGGAAGCTGGCCGCGGCGACGATCAGGATGGCCGCATTGATGAACAGCGCGAGCGAGAGGGCGATCGTCGAATCGATGAACGCGTACCGCACCGCCTCGCGCTTCCCCTCGGCCGTCTCCTCGTACTTGCGCGTCTGCACGATGGACGAGTGCAGGTAGAGATTGTGCGGCATCACCGTGGCGCCGAGGATGCCGATCGCGATGTAGAGCATGGCGGGATCGCGGATGATCTGGCCGCTCGGCACGAAGCCCGCCATCACGCCGGCGAAGTCGGGGCGCGAAAGCAGCATCTCGAAGGCGAAGCAGACTCCGACGGTGGCGAGGAGGGTGATCACCAGCCCCTCGAGCACACGCACCCCCTTGTTCTGCAGGTAGAGGAGGAGCAGGACGTCGAATCCGGTGATCGCGACACCGTACGGCAGCGCGATGCCGAACAGCAGGTTGAGCGCGATGGCCGAGCCGATGACCTCGGCCAGGTCGCAGGCGGCGATGGCGATCTCGCAGCCGACCCAGAGGGCGATCGCCACCGGCTTGCTGTAGTGGTCGCGGCACGCCTGCGCGAGGTCGCGTCCGGTGACGATGCCGAGCTTGGAGGCGAGCCCCTGGAGGAGCACCGCCATCAGGTTCGACAGCAGGATGACGCTGAGCAGCGAGTAGCCGAAGCGCGATCCGCCGGCGAGGTCGGTCGCCCAGTTGCCCGGATCCATGTAACCGACCGCAACCATGTAGCCGGGTCCGGCGAAGGCTAGAATCTTCCGCCACTTGGTCCGCCCACCGACGGGGACGCTCCGGTACACCTCGGCGAGGCTCGGCGCGACGCGCGCGCGGCGCCAGCCGCGCTCGGGCGGCTCGATCTCGGGATGTGGAGGAGTGAGGCGTACGGAGCGACGTGCGGTCATCGGGGCAGTCCGTGCTGTTCGCGCCGCGTGGTGTCCACTCGGCAGGATATTTATTTAGGTGAGGCTAAATATATTTCGAGGCTGACTTACCGCAAGTGACTTTCGTCACGTTTCACTGGCCGAGCCCGGCGTGATGAGGGTTCTGGCGTTGCGCCCGAGTCGGTGCTAACTAGCGTGCTCCCATCACTTCGGAGACTCTCCCCATGCCGGACCGCCCCGCCCCGCTCGTGCAGGCGCTCGGCCAGATCGCCCTCACGGTGGGCGACGTCGAGCGCAGCGTCGCGTTCTATCGCGACGCGGTCGGTCTGCCGTTTCTCTTCTCCGCCGGGCCCACCCTCGCCTTCCTGGATCTTGCGGGAGTCCGGCTGATGCTGAGCGCGCCGGAGGGTGAGCTCTCCGCAGGATCGAGCACGGTGCTCTACCTGAAGGTGGCCGACATCCATATCGCGCATTCAGCGCTGCGCGAGCGCGGCGTCCCGTTCGTGGACGAGCCGCATCTCATCGCGCCAATGGCCGATCACGATCTCTGGATGTGCTTCTTCCGCGATCCGGACGCGCACACGATCGCGCTGATGAGCGAGCGACCGAAGGCGGAGCGCTAGTCGGCGC
>JAYUTY010000437.1:0-3424 GCA_043754875.1 Gemmatimonadota bacterium | reverse complement strand
GCGACGGAATGTCCCTGTTCGAACGCTTGCCACCAGGTGTCAGTCGCGGACTCTCAGCATCATGCCGCGCCAGCATTTACGTACGAGGAGACTCACTCTCCAATCCCTGTCCAACGGGCATCGTGACCGTGCGTCCGGTCACTCGTACCGAACACACGATCAGCGGTGGAGTTCGTAACAACCGACTCAGCCCCAAAATGGTGACGCATGTCACAAACGTGCCTCGGCAATCCCGCCTCGCGCGGCCACCCGTCAATACAGCTCCTCGAACGGCCATCGGGCGACCGGGCGCGGCGTCGCTTTCGCCTGGAGGGTATCCACTTGCACCGCTCGACGAAGCAGGATGCGCAGCCGGCGACGCGCCATCGGAGACGCCCACACACCGACCCGGCAGTCCACGGAGAGGGAGTAGGTGGACGGGGAGAGGCGCAACAGGCGCAGTGTGCTGCGCGTCACGACCTCACCAGGGTCAGAGACACTGCCCTCGACGAGCAGCGTTCGCCCGACCGGCAGCATCTCCGCCGCGGCAGGCCAGCTCGCGAGAAACGACGCGAGGGCATGCCGCGCCTCCGTCTCTGCCGTGAACGCGGCCAGATAGACGCGTGCGGAGCGCGACGACGCGCGGGCGAGAGTGGACGCGCCGACGATCAGCGCTGCCGCCAGCGTGAGCAGTGCGAGCGCCGCGATGAGCACGCCGCCACGCCTGACGCGCAAAGGGCGCCTGCAGCGCTCAGGGAGCACGGGCATTCCCCAGCGCGACGTCGGCCGAGTCAAGCCGCGTCGAGTCCTGCCCACGCTCGCGCGCCGTCGCAAGCACGAGCGCGGTTGCTCGGACGCGGCGAACGAGCGCGACGTTCAATGGGACGACGAGTTCACGCCCGGCGGCATCGAAGTAGCGAAAACCAGTCGTCGGAGTCTCTGCTCCCCCTTGGGGACGAAGGAATGGGCCAGCTACAGGTTGAACCGCGGCAAGGCGGCGCGCAGGCTCCGTCCACTCCCGCCGACCGAGCTGCCAGCTGCCATCGCCGGAACGATACACGCTGTAGCGAGTGAGCCGAGTAACACGCACCGGCGAACCGGCGGGCAGAGTGTCCGGGCGATCCAGCGAGAGCCGCAGGGCGCTTCCTCGAGCGGAGACCGGACCGGTGCACTGCGCAGTTCGCGCTCCTACTGCCACCACCAGGCGCCCCCGCCACGTACTGTCCCCCTCGGGAAGCCACCAGAGCGAGTCGCCAACGCGGGGAGCGGAGGCGACGCCGCTGAGGAGCAGTGAGTCAGCGGAGGCGGGAATCAGAGTGGCGCTCCCGACTGCCGAGTCGCAGGTGATGGAGGAGGCGATGGGCGCACGTAGCTCCACGGCCGTGTCGCTCGCCTCGCCCGCGACGAGGTCGCCGCTGTCGAATGCGAGCTGCGCCAGCTCTCCCGGAAGGAGGGTAGTGGCGGGGCCCAGCTGCGACTGCGCCGACCAGAGGGCGGCGACGCGTGAGGCGGTGCGCTGCTGCCGAAGGACGCTGAGTGTCGCGGTGCCGAGCACGAGTCCCGCGAGCCCCAACGCGACGAGCAGTTCGACGAGAGTCGCACCACTTCGTGCGCGCGCGGCATGCGCTCGACCGGCGCATGCACTCAGCACGGTATCGCGCTGCTCAGGGAGAGCGCTTGCGTCCCGGAGGTTGCGCGCCAGTTCACGCGCGCCGAGATGAATCGCATACCCCCGACGAGTGGCCCGATCGTCCAATCTTCGCGCACAGAGCCATCGTCGGACGTGGCACCATCTGCCGCCGACGCGCACCCGGCGGCAGTCAGCCGAGCGAGACGGGTGGTGGCGAGCTGCACGGCGGATTGCTGTCGTGCCGCTGCGCTGGCGGTACGTAGAGCCAGCGCCGCGCTGCCGGCCATGCCGAGCAGGCCGACGGCAATCAGGACGAGCGCGACGAGCACTTCGACGACGCTGAAGCCGCGTCTCGCGAGCTGATCATTCGCTGGACTCGATTGCGTGCGAATACTCTGAAGGAGCTGCATGGAGCAGAGTGTAGGCTCTCGCCCACGCGTCCAGCGCGCACAAATCGCGCAGCTCGGCGCATTTCATTGTGCGCGTCCGTACGGTGATCACTCCCCGAGGCCGTACTCCCGGATCTTGTAGAGCAGCGCGCGGTGAGAGAGGTCGAGCAGCTTCGCGGCGCGAGTGCGGTTCCCACGCGTTCGCTCGAGCGCTTCTCGTATCAGTGCCCGTTCCAGCTCGTCGGTCCGGCGCTTCACCGACAGGTCGAGCGGCGACGATGTGGCATCAGCACGAGTGGGGCCTGATGACAACAGCGGGAGCTGCTGCACGCCGAGCTGCGTACCGTCGGTCAGCACCATGGCGCGCTCGATGATGTTCTCCAACTCGCGCACGTTGCCAGGCCACGGGTAGTCGACGAGGGCACGCATCACTTCCGGCGTCGTTCCGGCGACGTGGAGGCCGAGGCGGCGGTTGAAGCGGTCGATGAAATGACGGACCAGCTCCGGCACATCTTCTGCCCGTTCGCGAAGCGCTGGCAGATGAATGCGCACGACGTTGACCCGGTAGTAGAGATCGGCGCGGAAGCGTCCTTCGGACACATCCGACTCCAGGTCGCGCGCGGTGGCGGCGACGAAGCGCACGTCCACGTGACGCGACGTGCTGTCGCCCACGCGCCGGACCTCTCCCTCCTGCAGCGCCCGCAGCAGCTTGACCTGCAGGGGCAACGGGAGCTCTCCGAGCTCGTCCAGGAAGAGGGTGCCGCCGTCCGCTTCCTCGAAGAGGCCGATACGATCGGTGGCTGCCCCGGTGAAGGCGCCCTTGGCATGGCCGAACAGCTCGCTCTCGAGCAGCGCTTCGGGGATAGCACCGCAATTCACGGCGACGAATGCGGCACCGGAGCGCGGGCTCGCGGCGTGGATGTGCCTTGCGATCAGCTCCTTGCCTGTGCCGCTCTCGCCGGTGATCAGCACGGTCGAGGGATGGCGAGCGACCTTGGTGGCGAGCGCCAGAGACTGCGCCAGCTGCGGACTGCGGCCAACGATCCCGGCCGGTGCGCGCAGGGCACTCAGCTCTTCGTGCAGCGACGCGACCTCACGCTGCAGCCGCTCGCGCTCGATTGCCTTGCGCACGACGAGGAGCACCTGGTCGGCGCGGAACGGCTTGGAGATGAAGTCATACGCTCCGCGCCGGATCGCCTCGACTGCGGCGGCGTCATCTCCGTACGCGCTCATCATGATCACGAGGGCCGGTCCACCGCCGGCACGATAGCGCTCGAGAAAGGCGAGTCCGTCCATCCCGGGCATGCGGACGTCGCACAGAATGATATCGGCCGGCGCCTCGGCGATTCTCGCGAGGGCGGTCGACGCGTCACTCGCTGCTCGAACCCCGTAGCCCTCGGCCTGCAGGATGAGCGTCAGCGTGTGT
>JAYUTY010000436.1:0-3436 GCA_043754875.1 Gemmatimonadota bacterium | reverse complement strand
GCGCGGATCCCTACGCGATGGGCGAGGCGGCGCGCTTCGTCTCCGATGTCTTCCAGCCGGAGTTCATCGACATCAACTTCGGGTGCCCGGTCAAGAAGGTGGTTCGTCGCAACGGCGGCTCGGGGTGCCTGCGCGATCTGGACCTCGTCCAGCAGGTGATCCGCGCCGTCTCGGCGGCGACTTCGCTCCCGGTCACGTGCAAGATCCGGAGCGGGTGGAGCGAGGAGATGCGTGATCCGGTCAAGATCGGGCTCCGGTGCCAGGACGCGGGCGCGCGCGTGCTGGCGCTGCACCCGCGCACGCGCACGCAGATGTACTCGGGCCAGGCGCGCTGGGAGGAGATCGCCGCCGTCGTCGACGCGTTGGACATTCCGGTGCTCGGAAATGGTGACATCAAGACGGCCGAGGATGCGATCCGCATGCACGAGCAGACGCACTGCGCCGGCATCATGATCGCACGGGGGTCGTACGGGCAGCCCTGGATCTTCAACCAGGTGAAGGACCTGCTGGCGGGTCGCCCCAAGCGTCCCGCGCCGTCCGTGGCTGATCGCTTTGGCGTGGCGCTCGACCATGCCCGCAAGGTGATGGAATACGAGACCGACCCGCGCGGGGCGGCGATCGAGTTCCGGAAGCACCTGGGCTGGTACTCCAAGGGGCTGCACGGCGGCGCCGAGCTCCGGAAGAAGCTCTACGCCGTGACATCGTTCGCCGAGGTCGAGGGCATCTTCGGGGACTACCTGGCCAACGCGGAGCGCTATGCCGCCGAGTCGGGGAACGTGCCGATCGGCGACGCGGGTGGCGAGTTCGAAGCGGATGCCGCATGAGGCGTGACCGCGTGCGCGACCTGCTCGACAAGGTTGCCGCGGGCACGATGGGAGTGGACGGCGCGCTCGACGCGCTGGCCACCGAGCCGGTGGAATCGCTCGGGTTCGCGACGATCGACCATCACCGCGCGCTCCGGCAGGGCTATCCGGAAGTGGTGTACGGCGGCGGTAAGAGTCCCGCGCAGATCGTCGCGATCGCGCAGCGGATCGCCGAGCGAGGGGACGGGGTGCTCGTCACTCGGCTCGATCCGGACGCGGTCGAGGCGGTGCGCGCAGCGCTGCCGGCGATCGAGCTCGACGCATCTGCGCGCACGGCGCTGCTGCGTCCCAACCAGCCTCCACCTCAAGCGACGCGCGAGCTGCTGATCTGCACCGCAGGCACGAGCGATCTCTCCGTAGCGGACGAGGCAGCGGTCACGGCGGACGCGCTGGGCTGCCGTGTCGCGCGCCTTACGGACGTCGGCGTTGCCGGCATCCATCGCGTGCTCGCGCGTCGCGAGATGCTGGACGCGGCCGGCGCGATCATCGTCGTCGCCGGGATGGACGGTGCGCTGGCGTCTGTCATCGGAGGCCTCGTGCGCGTTCCGGTGATCGCGGTGCCGACGAGCGTGGGCTATGGCGCGGCATTCGGCGGAATCGCCGCCCTGCTCGCGATGCTCAACAGTTGCGCAGCCGGCGTAACTGTCGTCAACATCGACAACGGCTTCGGTGCGGCGGTCGCGGCTGCGCGTATCTTGCACGACTAGCAGAGGCCAGCGCTTCGTCTTCGACCCCGCCGCACCCGCTCCCATGCTGTTAGCCGCGGCTCTGACCTTCGCTTCAGCGAGCCTCGTGGCCACGGGGTTGTCGGTTCGCCAGACCCGCCGTCTGCGCGCGGAGCTGTTGTCCGCCAAAGCTCGGTCTGCGAGGATGGATGCAGCGCTTCCGGCGAGGGAAGCGCCGCCGGTGTCCGTGGGAGCCGAGGCACTTCGCCGCGACGTGCGCGTCAGCTTCGAGGCCAAGGAAGTGGCGCAAGATCGCCTCGTCCTCGCGGCGCTCCTCGGCGACTTCCGCGATCTTTCCGGCGCTGAGGAGGCGGTCTTCTGGCGCTGGAATCCCGAGCGCGACGCTCTCGCTCCGGCCGTCTGGTCCTCGCCCGGACCGCGACCCGCGCATTTCGATGTCGCCGCATGGGGACCGCTGCTGCAGTGGTCGGCGGAGAGCCGCGTCCTGCAGACAGTGGGCGAGGGCGAGCAGATCTTCGTGGGTGCCGCCTGCGTCGTCCAGGGCGAGGAGTTGCTCGGCGTGCTGAGCCTGACACGCCGGGCGGGGCTTCTGCTGGATCGCACGGCGTTGCACGAATGGCTGCCGCGACTCGCGACGCAGCTGGCCGTCTTCCACGACCTGGTGGACGTGCGTCGCCGATATGGGCGCCACATGCGGCAGAGCCAGGCGCTTCTCGACGCGGTGCAGCGACTCCAGAGTGACCGGGGCGGGGAGGGGCTGCTGCGCGCCGTCTGCGAGACGGCGCTCGACGTGTCGGGCGCACGCGGGGCGGCACTCATCCGATGGGACGTGGAGGCGGACGGCGGAGAGGTGCACTACGCAACCGAGGGTACGGGGCTCCGCGCGCCGGCCGCCCTCGATCCGGAGAGTGTCGTCGCCGAGGCGTGTCGGACTGGAGCGCTCCACGTGCTGGAGGACGCGCGCGGCGGTGCGTCGGGCAAGGCGCTGTATGGCGTCACGCGCGTCATCCGTGAGCCGGGGTGCGTTGCGATCATCCCGCTCGCCAAGGCTGGACGGGTGCTCGGCGCCATCGTCCTCGAGGCGGACGACGTCAACGCAATGTCGGTGGAGGATACCCGCCCGTTGAACGTCCTCGCGGCCGTGGCGGCGAGCTCGCTGGAGATGGCGTGGCAGTTCGCCGAGGTGGATCGCCGCGCCCGCACCGATCCGCTGACGGGGCTCTGGAACCGGCTGCACTTCGGTGAGCAGCTCCAGAGGACGCTCGCTGAGGCCGACCGGTTCGGCAATCCCGTGTCGCTCGTGCTCGTGGACGTGGACCACTTCAAGAAGGTGAACGACAGCTGGGGCCACGAGGCGGGCGACGCCGTCCTGCAGCACGTCGCGCGCGTGCTGCAGGACGGAGTGCGAGCTGTGGACATCTGCGTGCGCTACGGAGGAGAGGAGATCGCCATGCTGCTCAGCCAGACGGACAGCGCCCGGGCCGTCGAGGTGGCAGAGCGACTTCGCGCGCGTATCGCCGAGTCGCTGGTGCGTCATGCCGGGGCGGAGATCGCGGTGACGGCGAGCTTTGGCGTAGCGACGTACCCCGAGACGGTAAAGGTACGGGACCAGCTGTTCCCGTCGGCGGACAAGGCGCTGTACATCGCGAAGCACGACGGAAGAAACTGCGTCAGGGCGAAGCCGGTAAACAAAGGAAGGGCAACGAGTTGAGGCTACAGGACTGAAGTGATTTCGCAACTTTGGGTCCGCTTGACTTCAGGCTCGGGCCCATTAGCTTTCACGGTGTCGGGGGCGACTGGCTTCGACGGGACTGGTGCAGCTGTGGGCGCGTGCCGAGGTCTTCGGGCACCTCGTTAAACACTCGGAAAAACTCCAACTGCGAACAA
>JAYUTY010000435.1:0-10016 GCA_043754875.1 Gemmatimonadota bacterium | reverse complement strand
CTGGTATAGAAGCACTTGAGCACGAACTCCCCCACATACCGGAAGTCGATCGTGTTCGATCCGACGCCGACGACGTTGCCCCAGACGGCGTTGATGGTGACACCCGGCTTTCCGGCGGTCATCGCAGCCGACGACGCGTAGCATCCCGCATCCTTGTTCTTCATATAGCAGATGCCAGGATTGCTCCCGGACACCACGATCGCCTGTGTCGACCAATTGACGTACTGGTCGGCCTGACCAGGAAGTGTCACACCATTCGACGCGTCCGTACCCACCGCATAGTCTCGGCAGGTCTGGATACCATCGGTGAAGCCAGGCTTGCCGGCGTTGCCTGTGAAGTTGAAGCCGAGCCAGTTGCCGTCGTTCGCCTGGGTCGAGGTCTGGTTCGCCCCCAGGATGGTGAAGAAGTGCTGGCTGCTGTCTTTCTGGGCATACGTCACGAACTGCCCGGGATCGAGGTCGGGCGCGATGTCCGTCGCGGCGGGATTCCCCGAGACAGCCTTGTAGAGCGGCAGATACGGGAACGCCCACGGCCGCACGCAATTCGCGCCCAGATTCGCGATCCAGGCAGTACCGCTGCGGCTCAACGGAAGCCCCGTCACCTTCCCGATGATCTGCGAGAAGATGCCGCGAGGCGCCGCGGCGATCTCGACGTTGACGGCGTTGGGGCGACGAATGCCCAGATTGTAATCCATCGTCTTGTCGACTGGATTCCAGAATCCCATCCGCACCTTAGCCGCTGTGACAGACAGCACTGCGCCATCGGCATGGGTCGCTTGCGGGACGAACGCCACCACGGCGGCATCTACCGCCGTCTCGGGCGTGGTTCCCGGCGTCAGTTGGAGCTTCCGCGCGCCGGCGATGGCAGCGGCATCGGCCGCCGTCTGGAGCTCGCCCGTGACGACGTAGAAGCGTCCGATGTCGGCCGCGATCGCCAGCACACCCATCAGCGGGATGATCGTGAACGCGACCATCACCAGCGTCGCGCCGCGGCGCTTCGCTGGAGATCGGCGTGGCTTCACTGATGATCGCATGTCCTGAACCCTCTGTCGAAGTGGAACGCTCGCCTACTGCAGGCCACTACCCTTCATCGTCGCCGCCAGCGCGAACGCCGCCGGTCCCAGTACGAGGGCGAACAGCGCCGGCAGCATGAAGAGCGCCAGCGGCACGATCATCTTGATGGACGCCTCCGCCGCGCGCTTCTCGGCCGACTGCCGTCGCTTCCGACGAAGCGTCTCCGCGTACACGCGCAGAATGCGTGCGATGGACGTGCCCAGCCGGTCACTCTGGATCATGCTGGATGCGAGCCCGCGCAGCTCCTCGACTCCCGTTCGTTCCCACAGCCCGTGCATCGCATCCTCACGGGTGATGCCCGCGTTCATGGTGCGGTTCACGACCAGCAGCTCGGCCGCGAGGTCCGGGTGCAGGGATGCCATCTCTCGTGAGACGCGCAGCATGGCCGAATCGATGCCCACGCCCGCCTCGACGCACACCACGAGCAGGTCGAGGCAATCCGGGATCGAGCGCCGGATCTTGTCGCGGCGCGCCGTCGCCATGCGGTCCAGCAGCGCTCGCGGCCCGATGACGCCGGCCGCACCAGCCATCAGCACGCCCATCACGTACAGCTTCGTGTTGGCCTGCGGCGCGAGGCTGAACACCGCCAGCGGCAGCAGCACCGCGGTCGCGACGCGGATCGTCGTGTAGAACACGGGCGCGAAGTCGCCCTCGAAGCCGGCCTGCAGGAGTAGCGTGGAAGCCACGCCCGGGTCTGCCCACGACTTCGGAGCATTTTCGCGCAGCCACCGCCCGACCCGCGTCACCCAGCCACTATCCTCGCCACGCAGGATCGTGATCGGCGAGTTCGCCAGCACAGACTGCCCGTCCAGGCGAAGCACGAGCTCGCGACGGCTCCGGTTGAGCTGCACTGCGTAGGCGGCCACCGCCACGGCAAAGGCGGCAATCGCGATGAGGATCCAGAGAATGATCGGCATCTGCGCTACAGATCCACGTCTGCGATTTTGGACATCACCAGGAAGCCGACGAACACCGAGCCGGCAGCATACCACAGCACGAGGTGTCCCGTCTCCGACACCAGCATCGGCCGCATGAACTCCGGGTTGATCAGGTTGATCAGGAGGAAGACACCCGGCGGGAGTGCGGCGAGCAGCTTGGCGGACATCTTCGGCTCGGCGGTCAGCGTCGCAAGCTGGCCGCGGAACGCCGAGCGCTCGCGCATCAGGTTCGCCAGGTTGGTCAGCACCTCGCCCAGGTTGCCGCCCGTCTCGCGCTGAATCAGCAGCGACGTCACGAACATGCGCGCATCCACGGTGCCGATCCGCTCCTGCAGCCGCATCAGCGCGATGCGAACCTCCATGCCGAGCCGCTGCTCGTCGTAGAAGCGCACGAACTCTGGGCCGAGCGGCGCCTGCATGTCGCGCCCCACGAAGTCCATCGCCGCCTGAAGGGAGTAGCCAGCCTTGAGCGCGTTCACCAGGGTGTCGAGGCCATCTGGCAGCTGCGCCTCGAATGCCGCCAGGCGCTTCACCCGCTTCCGGCGAAGCCACAGAAACGGAGCAGCGCCGCCCGCCAGTGCGAGGATGAAGGCCGCGATCGTGCCGTACCGCTGTCCGATCACCAGCCCGAACACGGCGCCGGCAACGCTCATCAGCAGGACCTGCCCGATCTTCTGCTCGGATCCGGCCCGCTCAAGCTGGATCGCGATCCAGGTGCTGAGTGCACGCCCCGCGAGCAGCTGGTCGAGAAAGGGAATCTCGCTCGAGCGGTCGTCGCGCAGGATGCTGACTTCGTTGATCACACCGGCCGTGCCGCTGCGAAGCTGATCGCGCGCGGCATCGGAGGCTTCGAGCGCCCGCCGGTTCACGACGCCATAGATGGCGACGATCAGCAGGACAGTGCCGAAGAAGACGCCGCCGAGAAGGAGTAGCTGCATGGACTACCTCGTCGCGAAGAGCTCTTGGGGAAGCTCCGCACCGGCGAGGCGCAGCCGCTCCACGAAGCTCGGACGCACTCCCGTCGCTTCGAAGCCACCGATCACCGTGCCATCTGTCGTTATGCCGTGGCGGTGGTAGCGGAAGATCTCCTGCAGCGTGATGATGTCCCCTTCCATGCCGGTCAGCTCGGTGATGCTGGTGATGCGGCGCGAGCCGTCCGCCATGCGCGACACCTGCACCACCACGTCGATTGCCGACGAGATCTGCTCGCGCATCGCACGGTTGGGCAGGTTTGTGCCGGCGAACAGGATCATCGTCTCGAGACGCGCCATGGCGTCGCGGGGCGTGTTGGCATGAATGGTCGCCAGCGATCCCTCATGACCTGTGTTCATCGCCTGGAGCATGTCCAGCGCCTCCACGGAGCGCACCTCGCCGAGGATGATCCGGTCGGGGCGCATGCGGAGTGCATTTTTGACGAGGTCGCGGGCCAGCACCTCGCCACGTCCTTCGGAGTTCGGCGGGCGCGTCTCGAGGCGGACGACGTGGTCCTGCTGCAGGCGAAGCTCGGCCGCGTCCTCGATCGTGACCACGCGCTCCGACACGGGGATGAACGAGCTGAGCGCGTTAAGCAGCGTCGTCTTCCCCGATCCAGTACCGCCGGAGATCAGGATGTTCAGGCGCGCGATGACGCAGCCGGCGAGCAGCGTGAGCATCGAATGCGTCATCGCGCCCTTCGTCACGAGATCGGTCGCGCTCAACTCTGCGCCGAAGCGGCGGATGGAGAGCACTGGGCCGTCTAGCGCGAGCGGCGGGATGATCGCATTCACACGTGAGCCGTCGGCCAGGCGGGCGTCCACCATCGGCGAGGACTCGTCCACGCGTCGACCGACGCGGCTGACGATGCGGTCGATCACCGCGAGCAGGTGTGCGTTGTCGCGGAAGGTGATCCCCGTGCGAGTGAGCTTGCCGCGACGCTCGATGTAGACGTCCTTCGGCCCATTCACGAGGATGTCGCTGATCGTGCCATCGCGGAACAAGGGCTCGATCGGCCCCAATCCGGTGACCTCGTAGATGATTTGCTCGACGATCTCCTCGCGCTCGGTCGCCGTGAGCGGCGCCTCTTCCGCACGGATGAAATCGATCACCGCATTGCGGATCTGCGTCGTCATTACGCGCTCGTCCGTGATCCGCTCCAGGGCGGCGAGGTCGAGGCGCTCCACGAGCTTGCGGTGCAGCTCGAGCTTGAGCTGGTCCACCGCGCTGATGCGCTCTGCCTCCACGCGCATGGCGCGCGCTTCGGGCTTCACCGCATCGGCAGCCAGCGCGCGTGCGAGCGGCGGAAGCGTCGAGACGGAAGACGGCGTCGGCATCCGGACCGGCGACGAAGTCGTGGCATTTCCGTTGACGTTCGCCGACGGCGGGCTGTCCGGAACGGGAGCGCCGTCGCTCTCTGGCGCACCGTTCCCGTTCGGCTCACCCGCTGCAGGGGTGGTGCCATTCTGGACGCGCCCGAGGAGGCGCTCACGTAGTGAAGGGGCCATTATCTCTTCCCGATGCTGAAGATGCGGCCGAGACGCGATGATGCTCCGCCGCCGCTGCCGTTTGTCGATACGTCGTGGGTCACCCCAGCGATCTTCTTCGCGAGCGACGCATAGCTCTGTGTCAGTCGTGAGCTCTTCTCGAACTGGGCCAGCGGCATTCCCTTGCTCACCGCACCCTCTGCCGACTTGAAGTCGTTCGGCAGCAGATGAAAGATAGGCCGCTTGAGCGTCTTCGTCGCTTCGTCTGCCGAGAGAACGTCGCTCGACTGGTGACGATTGACCACCAGCGCAATCCTGTCCTCCGTGTACCCCAGGCGATCGCAGAGGGCCAGCGTCCGCTGCGTGCTCCGCAGCGCCGCCACGTTCAACTGGGTGACAAGCAGGATCTTGTCGGCCGCATCCAGTGCCGCGAGCGTCCGCTCCGTCAGGTAGTGCTCGCAGTCGAGCACGGTGTAGGCGAAGTGCTTTCGCAGCTCGGCGATCAGCGTCGTCGCGGTCGAGGAATCGACCAGCTCGGCGATTTCCGGACGGTCGGACGACGGCAGCACCCATACCCCGCCTGCATAGGGCGTCAGGATCGAGGTCAGCAGCTCGGCATCGATGCGGTTGACGCGCGCGACGAGGTCGCCGACATCGTAGGCCGGCGTGAGGTTGAGCATCACACGCAGGTCGCCGCCATTCACCACGAGATCCGCCAGCGCGACGCGGCCGTTCGGATTGGCCTCCGCGAGTGCGAAGGCCAGGTTCACGGCGATGCTCGTGGTGCCAAGACCCCCTTTCGCGCTGTAGACGGCGATTGTGGTGCCCTGCTCCACCTCGGCCGCGCTGCGGCGAATGAGACGATCCACCGCAGCGGAGAAGTCCTCAGCCTTGGGCGGATGCACCAGGAACTCATGCACGCCCGCGCGCATCGCCTGAAGGATCAGCGACGAGTCGGCAACCGGAGCCGTGCCGATTACTAGTGTCGATCCTGTGCGCAGCACCTCGCGCTCCAGCGTCGCGAGTTCGACCGCGCCCATCTCCTGCAACGGCACGATTACTAGATCGAACTGTGACTCGCGAACCGCCTTCAGCAACGCGCCGAGATCGGGCACGGCCATGGCCGGACCGAATCCGAACCGCTGCAGCACGGTGTTGGCCTCGGATTCCGGACCGGCACTTCCGGCGACGATGATTGCCTTGCGTTGCTTCACGAGATCACGATCATGGTGAACGGGGAGGCTTCGCGGGGACGATGATCGGGATGCGCGACTCCTCGAGCACTTCGCGGGTGGGTAGCGCGGTATCTGGTAGCGTGCGCAGGAGGTCGCGGACGCGCGGATGCATCGGGTCGACGATCACCGGTGTGACGACGACGAGCAACTCGGTCTCGGACGACTGCCAGCGCGTGCTGGAGAACAGGGCGCCAAGGATCGGGATGTTCATGAGAAGCGGGATGCCAGTGCGCGTCTTTGACCGGTCCTCGGACATCAGCCCCGAGATGATCAGACTCTGGCTCGGCTTGACGTCGATCGTCGTCTCCACGCGCCGCGTCCGCAGGGCCGGCACACTGAATCCCGCGATCGTCACCGAATTTGAGTAGTCGAGGCTGGACACTTCCGGCCGCACGGCCAGCGTGATCAGGCTGTCGCTGAGAATCTCCGGGGTGAATCGGAGCCGGATCCCGAATTCGCGAAACTGGATCGTGACTGTGGACGTGCCATTCTGGCCCGGCTGGGCGATGGGGATCGGGATCTCGCCGCCGGCGAGGAAGTTCGCCTCCTGGCGGTTGGCTGACATCAGGTTCGGCTGAGCGAGCACCCGTGCGTTCCCCTTCTGCTCCTCCGCTTCGAGCAGCGCGATGAAGTCTTTCGTCCCGAGGCTGCTCAATGCGGTGAGGAAGGAGCTCTGCGCCGGGATCGAGATCGCGCCGGTCGCTGGATTGATCGGATTGTCATTGTTCAGGACGCCGCTGCCGAGGCGGACGTTCTTGTCACGGTACAGCGCCGAGAGGCCGATGTTTCGCAGCGCATCGCGCCGCACCTCGGCGAAGATGATGCCGAGCGACACCTGGCGGCGGTCGGTTGGCGGGTTCACCATCACGCGATAGTGGCGGCGCTGCGGCCCCACCCAGATGATGACGTCGGTCTCGCCCGCCGTCCGCGCGTTGATGACCACATCGCGCTCACCGATCACGGCCACGTCGGCCACGGCGGGGTTCGCGACCGAGACGCGCGTGACCGGCACGGGGGTCTGGATCGGGTATGAGCGCCCGACTGGCAGGGCGACACGGATGATGTCCTGCTCTGCCGTCTGGGCGGCGACGGCCGAGGCCTGAACCGTGGCGAGTGTCGCCAAGATCATGCTGCCCAGCGCCATCCGTCGAAACCCGCGTACAAGACCGTTCAAGTGATTTCACTCCAAATGGGGAGACCAGGTCCGAGGCGCCGAGCGACGCCTAAAGACCCGGAGCGTCGGTGATCAGGGGGTGCGGGCCTTCGTGGAGTCGGACTTCTCGAACTTCTGCTGGGACACGGCATCGCCGCGGAACACGGTGACCGTCAGGGAGTCGCGCTTCACCGGCTGGGCGGCGACTGCTGGCGCGGCCGCAGTAGCGGTTCTCGTGGGTGCCGGTGCCTGCGCGCGTCGCGCGGGCGCAGGACGGGCTACCGAGACTTCGCGGACGGGAGCCGAGCCGAGCTGTGTGAGCACGTCTGACGAGCTCGCACCTCGAGTGCGCACACTGTCCGGATCGCCATAGCCGCGCAGCACCAGCTGGATCGAGCCCTGATTCACCGCGATCGCCAGGCGCTCGGCTTCCTCAGGGGTGACTTCCAGGGTGGCTGTTGCCGCCTCGATCGCCTTGCCCTCGGCATCGCGCTCTACCCGGGTGCCAACGGACAAGACGCGCATGTTCTCCATGAACAGCTTGGAGACGCGCTGCCCACCATCTCCCTTGGCGATGTTCACGAGGACGTCAACGCGGCTGTTGGGCTGCATCAGTCCGCTCACACCGGCGACGTCGTTGATGCGCACTCCCATGGCGCGCTTTCCCGGCGCGATCTTCACCTCGATGCCCGGTCCGGTCCCCGACGGTGCTAGCCGTCCCGGCACCAGCGGCTCTCCCGTGAACACGGCAACGCGCGTCACGCGCCCGATCAGGGAGTCGGCCGAGGCAAAGGTTCCGGCCGGGATCGTGGCCACCGGCCATTCTCGCACGGAGATCGCAGTGCGGTCGATCGCCGTTCCCTCCGGGAGATCCTTCGCGGCGACGACGAGCGGCCGGGTAGCGATGCGGCTCGAGGCCTTCGTGGTCTCGAGGACGCGATACACGCCAAAGGTCGCGACGGCGGCGGTGAGGACCGCCATGTAGAACACGAAGGTGTAGCGTCTACCTGCCATGGGATGCCTGACTTGGTGCAGAGGGTTGAGCCGTGTTTGCTCCGAAGGAGCACGGAGCGGAAGGTGACATCGCCAGCCGTCGCGGGACCGCTAGTTGTTGGCGAGCTCCCAACGAAAGATTGCCGTGCGGTTCATCGTGAGCGTGCTCAGGCCGAATAGAGAAGCGATCGGTGTGACCGCCCTGTACTGGTACCCAGTGATCTTCACTGTGATGTTGCCGTTCGCGTCCACGGCGGACGTGGAGATCGTTGCCCGAACCTGCGCCGGCGTCTGACTGCTTCCGATGGCCGCGATGTAGTTGTAGACACGGTCGATGACCACTGGATCGTTCACGACGACCGGTACACGGGTCGCTGCATACCTGCCTCCTTCCCTGACCGCGGCCGTGAGGTTGTTGAGCGTATACATCGAGATACCGAAGTCGATCGCCGCACAGACCATGATCATCAGGAACGGGAGCACGAGGCCGAACTCGACGAGTGCCGCGCCGCGTTCGCTTCGCAAGGACCGAAGGCGGCGCCCTATCCGCTTCATTTGACGACTCTTCATACGAATCGGTACCAGAGGTGAGCAAGCGGAGCCGAGAAGCCAGCGATGCCGAGGCCGATCGTCAGCGCCAGACCATAGGGAAGAGTGCGGCTCTCGGCGGGAACCGCGAGCGGCGACCTGACCACGGTCGGATCTCGTATCACCTCGGCGAGGCGAAGCGTCGTTATTCCGAATCCGTGGGCCAGCACCAGCGCGGCAATGGAGAGCAATCCACCCGCAAGCGCCGAGAAGAGAGCCGCTGACAACACCTGCGACGGGGCCAGCCAGCAACTCGCGGCTGCAAAGAGCTTCACGTCACCCGCTCCGATCATGCCGATCGCATGGAACGGGAGCCACAGCGCGAAGCCAAGCGCGAAGCCGAGCAGCGCGCGGACGATTCCGGTTCCAGGCGACACGGTCGCGATGCTGAACGCGACGCCCAGCACGGCGAGGGCGAGGACGAGCCGGTTTGAGATACGTCGTGAACGCACGTCCGAGAAACTGACCGCGGCGAGCAGCCCCACGTAACACGCACCGCCTAGTGCGGTCCCCGTCGATTCCGCAAACGTCGTCGTCGGGAAATCAGTCCAGAACATGCAGCCTTCGCAACTTTCTATTTCGTGGAGACCAGCGATCGCCCATGCGCATGAGGTTGCGCAGAGAAGACGTCAGATCGGGTCGAGAGATGCCGTACTGCGCGACACGGTTGCCGCGCAGACGGCCGTCGCCTTCTCAATTCACCGCGTTGACCTTCCCCTCGAACTTGCCGAACAGCGTGGTGAGCGAGGTATTCAGCTGGCCCAGGACGAAGATCGCGATACCCGCGACGACGACGATGATGATGCCGTATTCAGCCGTCGTGGCGCCGGTCTCATCACGAAGGAAGTTGCGGGCGAGCGATGTCAGCTTCGACATGGTGATTCTCCAGGAGAGTGGAGCTGCGTGCGTCACAGGTTATGGGCAGACCAGGTGCGGCGGACCAAGAACGGACAGTCCGCCGCAACCCTAGCCGTGGTGATTCCTTAGTTGACCGAGTTGACCTTCGTCCCGAACTTGCCGAACAGCGAGGCGAGCGTGCCGTTGAGCTGGCCCAGGACGAAGATCGCGATACCCGCGACGACGACGATGATGATGCCGTATTCAGCCGTCGTGGCGCCGGTCTCATCGCGAAGGAAGTTGCGGGCGAGCGTTGTCAGCTTCGACATGATCGTAATCCTTTTTTTTGTGTGGAGGTGGTACTGGGGAGGAGTCCTGCAGGGAAATAGATATCGGAGTCGTACATTACGGCCGCACTGGCCTACTCATTGCTACCTAGGCCCGACTGAGCAACGTCGCCTGCAGACCTTTGCGGAGTGTTGCGAAGCCTTGCCATGTGATACGTGCAGACGTGCCCGTCCGGATGCCGTCGGATCTGGACGGGTAGGACGCACTTCGAGCCGGACACCGCAGCACCCATAAAAAGCAGCCATGCTTCGCCGGTGACGAACGGCCGATCCGTGACTCGAACTCTGGTCCCGTTCAGCGTTTCAGTGGAAGCAGCGACACGACGCACGAATGTCAGAATGCGTAACGGGAGCGCAAAGACTGGACTGCGTAGCATTCCGACCTTGGCGCC
>JAYUTY010000434.1:0-3445 GCA_043754875.1 Gemmatimonadota bacterium | reverse complement strand
GAGCTTGACTGCGACACCGACGAGTGGAGCAGGTGCGAAAGCAGGTCATAGTGATCCGGTGGTTCTGGATGGAAAGGCCATCGCTCAACGGATAAAAGGTACGCCGGGGATAACAGGCTTATCACGCCCAAGAGTTCACATCGACGGCGTGGTTTGGCACCTCGATGTCGGCTCATCGCATCCTGGGGCTGAAGTCGGTCCCAAGGGTTTGGCTGTTCGCCAATTAAAGCGGTACGCGAGCTGGGTTCAAAACGTCGTGAGACAGTTTGGTCCCTATCCGCCGTGCGCGCAGGAGACTTGAGAGCATCTGTCCTTAGTACGAGAGGACCGGGATGGACAGACCGCTGGTGTGTGGGTTGTCTCGCCAGAGGCATTGCCCAGTAGCTATGTCTGGAATGGATAACCGCTGAAAGCATCTAAGCGGGAAGCCAAGCTCGAGATAAGGTCTCCCTAGTCGCAAGACTCTAAAGACCCCATGTAGACCACGTGGTGATAGGCTGGGTGTGGAAGCGCGGCAACGTGTGGAGCTAACCAGTACTAATCGGTCGTGAGGCTTGACCATCATTTTTTTCTTTTCACCCTGTGCGGTTGGCAGGATGAAGGCCAGGGTTGGGCGCAAGAGCCTGACCCGAGTCACCCCACACAAGTCACCGTGTGGACAGACGCTTTGTAACAATTCGAGTCAGAGTTCTATCGCGTTCATCGGTTTCCGGCGGTAATACCGTAGTGGCCACACCCGATCCCATCCCGAACTCGGAAGTTAAGCACTGCAGGGCCGATGGTACTGCAAGATCGTTCTTGTGGGAGAGTAGGACGCCGCCGGAGTTTTTATTAGTAGTAAGCCCAGCACTAAACTGCTTGGGTGACAGAGCCTCAGGTCTTCATTGACCTGGGGTTTTTGTCGTTTCCTGATGCGGCCCCGCGTCGGAAGTCGTTCCGCATCGGCTTGCCAGGAACCCTCGCTATTTTTTCTGAGGACGCAGCGCAAACGCGCGGCGAACGTGGCGATCGTCGCCCACCTCCAGAAGGCATGGCGAGCCGGTCGGGATGCGGAGCAACGTGACGCCTTTTGCCTCTTCCGAAACTTCGGCGGGCAGGCTGTCGCCCTCGCACGACACGATTTCGAAGTCGTCGACGCCTTTCTCGGCGATCACGCGATAGCACGCGCCGCTCGAGCAGCTCGCCACGGCGTCGACCGAGATCGAGCCTGCGCGACCGATCGTGGTGCGCTTGCCGAGCGGGGTCGCGGCCGAGACTGCGACTGCGACAGCAGCGCGGACCTTGTCGGGCCAGCCGTTCTCCAGGGCGCTGAGGGTGCGAAGCCGCTGCTGGACCTCCGGCGCCTCCCAGCCGAGATAGCCCGCGTAATATCTGAAGTTCGGCTGCTCGAAGAGGCGTAGCGAGGACTTCAATCCCTCGACGCCCGGCTGACGGAAGCTCGACCCGGCCTCGGGCCGGTCGTGGGCGAGCGCGCCGAGGACCTTGTCGATCTTCGCGCCCAGAGGGGACGCCCACTGTCGTGTCTCGGACGCAGTCGCCGCCCGGCAGTCGAAGCGCAGCCACTTCGCCTCGAAGCGCCACGGAAAGGTGCCGTCGAAGAGGGTATCGACCGACGAGATCGGCTCGTTCGCCGTGATGTCTCGATCCCAGACGTCGACGTGGACGCTGTCGCCCCTGTGGAGCGTGAGGCGCGGAATCGACGCGTACATCGCCCAGTGGTCCTCTGGCCCCCAGAACGAGATCTCTCGCTGGGTACCGATCCGGAATCGGATGAGCGCGTCGGGCCCGTTCACGGTGTCCCAGTCACTTCCGGTAACGGCGAGGGGTGCGGAATCGTCGCCGTGCGAAGGTGGATGCCATCCTCCCCACGGAAAATGAGAGGGGTCGTTCTTGGCCGCGATCTGCACCGAGCAGACGAGGAGCGCGTCGATGAGCTCGTCGAACGACCGTGGCTGCTCGAGCGCCGCCCAGCGCTCCGGGGCATCGGGCATCTTGGGGCAGCGCGCCTCCTGGGGCAGTGTCCACGAGGGCACCGACTCCGGGGTTTCTCCGAAGGTCGCCGGTACGACCCGCGGGGCCGGGGCCGCAGGGGCCGACGGCTTCGGAGGCGGCGCGGGAGCGGAGTCGCAGCCTACGAGGACTCCCACGAACAGGTAGCGGACGAGCACGCTCCATCGTACGCGAGCGTCCGCGGCGATGCGATCGCTCGGCTGTCGGATCCCGGCGCATCGGGCCCTCGCGGAGGTCGTACACAGCGCGATCGCAGGCTATGTTGTGGCTCCATGTCCTTCGTTGCTGAGCTGAGCTGGCGCGGTCTCGTGCACCAGCTCACCGATCCCACCCTCGAGTCGAAGCTCGCCGCGGGGCCGCAGACGATCTACTGCGGCTTCGATCCCACCTCCGACAGCATGCACGTCGGCAACCTGGTTCCGATCCTCGCGCTGGTGCGCGCGCAGAAGGCCGGGCATCGCCCGATCGCCGTCGTGGGGGGGGCCACGGGGATGATCGGCGATCCGAGCGGCAAGTCGTCGGAGCGCAACCTCCTCGACGAGGCGCAGCTCGACAGGAACGTCGCCGGCATCCGCAAGCAGCTGGAGCGCTTCGTGGACTTCTCGGACGGGCGTGCGCTGCTCGTGAACAACTACGACTGGTTCAAGGGGATCTCGTACCTCGGCTTCCTGCGCGACGTGGGCAAGAGCTTCTCGGTGAACATGATGCTCGCGAAGGACTCCGTCTCCGCACGCATCGAGAAGGAGCAGGGGATCTCGTACACCGAGTTCTCTTACATGCTGCTCCAGTCGTATGACTTCCTTCAGCTCTACCGGGAGCACGGTTGCACCGTCCAGATCGGCGGCAGCGATCAGTGGGGCAACATCACCGCCGGCATCGATCTGGTGCGGCGCATCGCAGGCGGCGAGGCGTACGGCATCACGATGCCGCTCGTCACGACGGCCAGCGGGCAGAAGTTCGGCAAGAGCGAGAAGGGCAACGTGTGGCTCGATGCCGATCGCACAAACCCGTACGAGCTGTACCAGTTCTTCCTCAACACCGAGGACCGTGACGTGGGGCGCTTCCTGCGGATCTACACCTCGCTCGATCAACCGGCGATCAACGCGCTCGACGCCACGGTCCTGTCCGCCCCCGAGAAGCGCGAGGCGCAGCGCGTGCTCGCCCACGAGGTGACCGCGCTCGTGCACGGTGCCGACGAGGCCCGCAAGGCGGGAGAGACCGCGCGTGCCTTGTTCGATCGCAAGCCCGGTGACGCTGCCGTGGCACCACCGGATGCGCCATCGAGCGCTCTCGCCGCCGCCGAGCTCGACGGGGAGGGGCTCTCGCTGGCCGAGCTGCTCGCGCGCACCCAGCTCTGCGCGAGCAAAGGGGCCGCTCGTCGCGACATCGAGGGCGGCGGCATCTACCTCAACGACGAACGCGTCACGACCGCCAC
>JAYUTY010000433.1:0-3448 GCA_043754875.1 Gemmatimonadota bacterium | reverse complement strand
GCTGCGCAGTGGGAAAGTGCGGGAAGTGTACGTCGTCGACGACGAGCAACTGCTGCTCGTCGCGAGCGACCGCGTCAGCGCGTTCGACGTCATCATGCACGAGACGGTGCCGTACAAGGGCGCGGTGCTGACGCAGATGACGGCGTGGTGGCTCCGGATGCTCGGCGACGACGTCCCGCACCACCTCGAGACCGCGTCAACGGACGAGATCATCGAGCGCCTTCCCGGACTCGCCCCCCACCGCTCGTTCCTCCAGGGACGCAGCATGCTCTGCCGCCGAACGGAAGTCTTTCCCGTCGAGTGCGTCGTGCGCGGCTACCTCAGCGGGTCGGCGTGGAAGGAGTATCGCGAGCGCGGCTCACTCGCTGGCGAGCCGCTGCCTCACGGCCTTCGAGAGAGTGAGCGCTTCGACGTGCCGCGCTTCTCGCCCGCGACCAAGGCGGAGACCGGTCACGACGAGAACATCTCCGTTACCGAGATGTGCACGCGAGTCGGCGCGGACGTCGCCCACGAGCTCGAGCAGCAGAGCCGGCTCGTCTACGAGCGTGGGCGCGCCCTCGCTGCCGAGCGCGGAATCATCATCGCGGACACCAAGTTCGAGTTCGGCCGCGATGACGACGGCCTCATCCGCCTGATCGACGAGGTGCTGACGCCGGACAGCTCGCGCTTCTGGCCCGCGGACACGTACGCGCCGGGCGGGAGCCAGCCCAGCTTCGATAAGCAGCCGCTGCGAGACTATCTGGACGCCGAACGACGTGCCGGCCGCTGGAATGGCGATGCGCCGCCGCCCGACCTGCCTGCGACCATCATCGAAGAGACGAGCGCGCGCTACCTCGACGCGTTCCGACGCGTGACGGGCGAGCCGCTCGATCTGACTGACCTCTGACCCCTCCCCTGTGAGCTTCGCTCGAGAAGGACTCGTCTTCATCGCCATCGCCGCGCTCATCGCGGCCGGCACCTACGCCCTGGCGCTGAATCGTCGCTCGTGGCCCCTCTGGCTGCTCGCCTTCCTCTTCACCGTGATCGCGCTCTGGGTCGCCTATTTCTTTCGCGATCCAGAGCGCACGGGCGACCGTGGAGAGAGGCTGATCGTCGCGCCCGCGGACGGAAAGGTCGTACTCATCCAGGAAGTCGACGAGCCGGCATTCATCGGCGGACGGGCGCGCCGCGTCTCCATCTTCATGAACGTCTTCAACGTGCACGTCAACCGCTATCCGGTCGCCGGCACGGTGCGGTACGTTCAGTACAGCCCCGGCAAGTTCCTCAATGCCGCCGTCGAGAAGTCGAGCTCGGAGAACGAGCAGATGTCGGTCGGGCTGGAGACGCCGCATGGCCGGATCCTCGTGCGGCAGATTGCCGGCCTGATCGCGCGTCGCATCGTGACGTACAGCAAGGTGGGTGAGCACGTGGAGCAGGCGCAGCGCATGGGACTCATCCGGTTCGGCTCGCGTGTGGACGTCTTCCTGCCGCTCGACGCGCCAGTGCGCGTGAAGATTGGCGACATCACTCTCGCCGGCACCTCCATCATCGCCGAGCTGCCTACCAGATGAACGCGACCACCAAGCGGATCAAGCGGCGCCGTCCCAACATGCGGCGCGCCGTCGTCCTGTTTCCCAGCGGGCTGACGCTCGCGAACCTCTTCTTCGGAATCTTCGCGATCGTCGCCGCCTCTCGCCTCGACTTCGTGAAAGCGGGTGTCTACGTGATGATCGGCGGCATCTGCGATGCCCTCGACGGTCGCGTCGCGCGCGCGGCGAATGCCGGTTCGCAGTTCGGCGAGGAGCTCGACTCCCTCGTGGATGCGATCACGTTCGGCCTCGCGCCGGCCATGATCATGTTCTTCGCCGTCCTCAATCGAGATGGGTGGGACTGGGTCTGGGTCTTCCTCTACGTCGCGTGCGCCGTCATGCGGCTGGCGCGCTTCAACATCGAGCAGGCAGGCACGGCGAAGACGTACTTCCACGGGCTGCCGAGCCCTGCGGCAGGCATCACGCTTGCCTCATACTACTGGTTCAGCCAGTCGTGGATGTACAGCTACGGCGCCGTCGGGAATCTGCCGTGGCACGTCATGCTGCGCTTCCTCATGGGCGCGCTCGCTGCGCTGATGATCAGCAACGTGCCGTATCCGATCTTCCCACGCACCGGTTATCGCAGCCTGCGGGCGATCCTGGCGACGATCTTCATGATCACGCTGTTCGTCTGCTTCGTCACGGGAAAGCTGGAGTATTTCTTCCCGCTTTCGCTCATCTACATCGCCTGGGGTCTCGCGCGCTGGATCTTCTTCAACCTCTTCGAACGCCGCCAGCCGACGGTCCCGTACGACCTGTCGGAAGGGGAGGACGAGGAGGACGACGTCTACGAGGTCTTCGAATCCGAGGACACGATCGCGCCGGACGTGACCGAGCGCGAGAAGCGCCCTGCTCGCGAGGAGCGCTCACGCGGCGCTCGTGAGGGCAAGGAGCGTCCTGCCGCCACGGAGCGCCCGGCTCGCCCCGCGCGCGCTGCAGCGACCGCTGCCGTGGCCGCCCCTGAGCGCGCCGATCGTCCAGCGGCCCCCGAGCGCACAGAGGAGGAGCGCGCCGCTCGGCGCGAGAAGCGAGACAAGCGCGAGAAGCGTGAGCGTGCGCCGCGCGCGGATCGTTCCCTGGAGACGTCGGAGCCGGCGACCGCCCCGCTCGCCGGCGCAGAATCCGCATCGCCCTCCGACGTCGCGGACGTGGACGTCATCGGCATCGAGCCGACCGGCACGGGCGCCAGCCCGCTCGACAGCGCTGGGACGGACGCCGAGCCGCAGCCGTCCGACGCCGCTCCGCGCAAGCGCAAGCGCCGCCGGCGTCGTGGCGAACGAAAGGAGCGCACGCCCGGATCCATCGATGGCGCGGACGCTGACGGCGGTGGCGATGACAGCGCCGGCGACGAACGCGATGATGACGGTGGCGAAGATCACGGCGATGATCGGAGCGCCTACTCCGACGACCTGGCCGCTCCCCGCGCGTCCGCCGTTCCTCAGGCGCCAACTCCGCCCGCACCGGAGTCGCAGGCACCGGCGCCGCCGTCGAGCCCGAGGATGGTTCCACCACTCCCCACTTCGTTCGAGAGCCCCGAATGAGTCGCTACCGGGTCGCAGTGCACGTCGTCCCCCGCCGCGGGCTTCTGGACCCACAGGGCAAGGCGGTCGCCGATGCCCTCCACACACTTGGCTTCGGCGGCGTGCAGAGCGTGAACGTTGGCCGACACCTCGTCCTGGAGCTCGACGCTTCAGACGACGACGACGCGCGCGCGCAGACCACGCGCATGTGCGCGCAGCTCCTCGCGAACCCCGTCACTGAAGATTTCGAGATCGCCTCGGTGTCGGCTGCATGAAAGTGGGCGTCGTCACCTTCCCCGGCTCCAACGGCGACTACGACGCGTATCGCGCCGTGATCGAGGCGCTCGGCGAGACTGCCGT
>JAYUTY010000432.1:0-3456 GCA_043754875.1 Gemmatimonadota bacterium | reverse complement strand
CCCACGCCGAGACTGCACGGTCGAGCAGGTCGCCCTGCGGGCCGCGAACCACGCGTGTCGCGGGGCGAGCGTCGGCGGCGTGTGCTGTTCCAAGTGCGACGCCGGCGATCGCCAGCATGCGGAGAATGGGTCGGATCATTCGTGCTCCACGTTCGGGGGCGCAGGATCGCGCCGTGTCGAGTGTGCTACCCGCGCGTGCTGGCAGCGGTCCCTGTGCCAGCGGCGATCCCAGCGGCGGTGCCTGCGGTGTCCGTGATCGTCCGTCCGATCGCCTCGGCGATCGCCCGCGTCTCGCGCACGAGCCGCGCGAACTGGTCGGGATAGAGCGACTGCCCACCATCGGACATCGCACGGTCCGGATCGGGATGCACCTCGACGATCAGCCCGTCGGCACCGGCGGCGATCGCCGCGCGCCCCATCGGGAGCACCTTGTCGCGCAGCCCAGTGCCGTGGCTCGGGTCGCCCACGATGGGAAGGTGCGAGAGCTTCTGCACGAGCGGGATCGCCGTGAGGTCGAACAGGTTGCGCGTCGCGTTGTCGAAGCTGCGGATGCCGCGCTCGCAGAGGATGACCTGGCCATTGCCCTCGGCGAGGATGTACTCGGCGCTCAGCAGCAGGTCGGTGATCGTCGCCGCCATCCCGCGCTTGAGCAGCACAGGCTTCCCGATGCGTCCCACGGTTCGCAGCAGCGAGTAGTTCTGCATGTTGCGCGCGCCAATCTGGATGCAGTCGGCGACCTCGGCCACGAGATGCGCCCCTTCGTCGTCGAGCGCTTCGGTGACGATGGGCAGCCCCGTCTCGCGGCGGGCGAGGGCGAGCAGCTCGAGCCCTTTCTTGCCGAGCCCCTGGAAGGAATACGGGGAGCTGCGCGGCTTGAACGCGCCGCCGCGCAGCGCCGAGGCGCCAGCGTCGCGCACCTGCTGGGCGACGAGGACGATCTGCGCTTCGGTCTCGACGGAGCAGGGGCCGGCAATGATCGGGATCTTGGAGCCGCCGAACACCACCCCCGGTCCGATCGTCACGAGCGTGTTCTCGGCGCGCCACTCGCGCGAGACCTGCTTGTACGGCCTCGAGACGTGGATGACTTCCGCAACGCCGTCGAGCGACTCGAAGCGCGAGCCGTCCACGCGGCCATCGTTGCCCACGAGCCCCACGGAGGTGCGCTGCGCGCCCGGCATCGGCCGTGCTTCGTAGCCCATCTCCCGGATCACCTCGACGACGCGCGTCACCTGCGCATCCGTCGCGCCCTGCTCCATCACGATCAGCATCAGCCTTCCTCGATTTCGAACGTGGCCCCGTCGCTGGCAAGCGAGATGGGACCGGCATAGTGGGCCGCCACGGCGGCGCGAATGTCGACGCGCTCGACGGGCGGATAGAAGTGCGTGAGCACCAGATGCTTCGGCAGCGCCGCCGCGGCCAGCGCGCCGCACTGCTCGGGCGTCAGGTGTTCGGCGATCGCCATGCTCGTGGGGAGCGAGCATTCACAGAGCAGCACGTCCGCTCCACGCGCCCACTCGGCGAGCATCGGATCATACCCCGTATCGCCCGAATAGACGATGCGGCGGCCACCGCGCACGATGGAATATGCCACGCTTTCCACCGTATGTGGGACTTTCGTGGCGCTCAGCGTCACGTCGTCGCCCAGCGTGAGAGTCGCGCCCGGCTCGATCTCGGTCACTGTGACGGGGAAGCCGGGCTCGCGAAGCCAGCCTCCGAAGGCGTCGGCCATCCGCTGGAGCAGCGCCGCGATGCCCACCGGACCGATCACGACGAGCGGCGCGCTGCGGCCTGGCAGGTCGCCGTACTTCCAGGCGAACACCAGGGTCGCGAAGTCGGCGACGTGATCGGTGTGAAAGTGGGTGAAGGCCACGTGGGTGATGTCCCGCCACGGCAGCCCGAACTCGGCAAGCCGGTGGGTCACGCCGCTGCCGCAATCGAGCAGGAGCGTCACATCGCCGGCCTGCACGAACTGCCCCGAGCAGACGCGCTCTGCCGACAGTGCCACCGTCCCCGTGCCCAGCGTGACGAGTCGCATCGCAGCTCAGCGCCCCAGGAAGAGGATCTTCTTGAACGTCTCCGTCCTGTCGGTCTTCATGCGCACGAGATAGATGCCGGCGGGCACGACGTGGCCGTCGTCCGCGGTGCCATCCCACGCGAGACGCGGATCGCAGCCACTCGCGTCGATCTCCCGCAGGCGGCCGTATCGTCCTGACGGAAGCATCGAGGGAAACTGCGCGCTCGGGATCATCGTGCGCACGCGGTTGCCGCGCAGGTCGTGCACGGTGAGCTGCACACTCGCCGCCGTCTGCAGGTCGAACCAGAAGCAGGTCGAAGGCGAGGAGGGCGCGGGAAACGGGTTGGGGAAATTCTGGTAGAGCAGGGTGGACACCGGCGCATCCGACGGGGCGATCACGAAGCTGGACTGGCTGGCCGCGACCCCGCTGTCGGACGCGAAGCCGTTCTGGAGACGCGCGACGACCTTCCAGCGGTAGCTCGTGTTGGCCTGGAGCGTGTCGGGATACGTGTAGACGGTATCCCTGATGCCCAGACGCGAGCGCGTCTCCTGGGTGGCGACATTGGTGATGAACAGCTCGTAGATCCACGGCCCGGGCGGCGACGTCACCGTCGCAGCGCGCCAGGAGAAGCGCGGCTGCCGAGTGAGCAGGGAGATGCTGGTTCGCCCATTCGGCGCGATGAGCTGGAGTCGCGGGCCGGTGCGGCCAGCTCTCGTGACGAGCGTCCGGATGGATCGGCCGGCTGCATCGAACACGGTGGCCTCGAGGAAGATGTCCCGATTCTCGGGAAGCAGCCGCTGCGTGCGAAAGGTGACGTCGTCACCGACCGCGGACGAATCGTAGACGATGAGGGCGAATCCGCTCTCGAGCGCCAGGCGCAGCCTGATACGCCGCGGCGCCGTGGATGCCGGTAGTCCGACCGCGTGAACGGTGATCTCCGGCGCCGCCGGGAAGGGATCATCGCGGGGCAGGTCGACGCGCACGTCACTCTGTGCTTCTGCCCTCCGCGCGCCGGCACCCAAGGCGAGCGCGCCGAACAGAAGCGCCAGCGCGCCGCGCGGCAGCCTCACGTCGCTGCCGCGGTCTCCGCGTCCGCGGGCGACGGCAGAGACCCCCCGGCCGACACCCCGGCTGGCTCCAGCACGGCGTCGACTGCAGCCTCGGTGGACGGGCCGCGCATGCGCACGCTCACGAGCGACGACACGCCCGGCTCCTGCATCGTCACGCCATACACCGCGTCGCCGGCTTCGGTGGTGGTGCGCGGATTGTGCGTGATGACGATGAACTGCGTACGGCTCTTGAACTGATTGAGCATGCGCACGAAACGGCCGACGTTCGCGTCGTCGAGCGGGGCGTCCACCTCGTCGAGCAGGCAGAACGGGCTCGGCTTGGTCAGGAAGATCCCGAACAGCAGCGAGAGCGCCACGAGGGCACGCTCGCC
>JAYUTY010000431.1:0-10076 GCA_043754875.1 Gemmatimonadota bacterium | reverse complement strand
CTCGCGCGATCGGCGACTCACCCCTGCGCGTTGTCCTCGGCGTACGCGTCGGTCGGCAGGCACGAGCACACGAGGTGGCGGTCGCCATACGCGCTCTCGATCCGTGCCACGGTGGGCCAGAACTTCCGGTCCCGCGTCGCCTGTGTCGGGAAGGCCGCCTGCTCGCGCCCGTACTTGTGATCCCACGTGTCGCTCACGACCGCGCGCATCGTGTGCGGCGCGTGCTTGAGCGGATTGTCATCGCGGTCGGCCGTGCCGATCTCGATGGCCCGGATCTCCTCGCGAATCGCGATCAGTGCGTCGCAGAAGCGATCGATCTCCTCCTTCGGCTCGCTCTCGGTGGGCTCGATCATCAACGTCCCCGCAACGGGGAAGCTCACCGTGGGCGCGTGGAAGCCATAGTCCATCAGCCGCTTCGTGATGTCCTCGACCTCGATACCCGCGCTGCCCTTGAGCGCCCGCGGATCGACGATGCACTCGTGCGCCACGCGACCGTTCGCACCCCGGTACAGCACCGGATAATGCTCCTCGAGGCGCGCCGCGATGTAGTTCGCGTTGAGGATCGCCACCTTCGTCGCGTACGTGAGCCCCTCGCCTCCCATCATGTCGATGTACATCATCGAGATCGGCAGGATGCTCGCACTTCCCCAGGGTGCTGCGCTCACGGCACCAGCCGCCTGGGAGCCGCCCGTGGCGATCACCGGATTGCCCGGCAGGAAGGGCGCGAGCTGCTTCGCGACGCCGATCGGCCCCATGCCTGGTCCGCCCCCGCCATGCGGGATGCAGAACGTCTTGTGCAGGTTCAGGTGGCAGACGTCCGCGCCGAAGTCACCCGGTCGGCACAGTCCGACCATCGCGTTCATGTTCGCGCCGTCCATGTAGACCTGGCCGCCATTGTCGTGCACGATCTGGCAGATCTCCTTGATGCTCTCCTCGAACACGCCGTGCGTGCTCGGATAGGTCACCATCAGCGCTGCCAGGTCATCCTTGTGCGCCTCGGCCTTCGCCCGCAGATCCGCGACGTCGATGTTCCCCTTCGCGTCCGTCTTCGTGACGATGACCTTCATCCCCGCCATCACCGCGCTCGCGGGATTGGTCCCGTGCGCGCTCTGCGGGATGAGGCAGACGGTGCGATGCCCCTCGTCGCGCGAGCGGTGATACGCCGCGATGGTCAGCAGCCCAGCGTACTCGCCCTGCGAGCCCGCGTTGGGCTGGAGCGATACCGCGTGGAAGCCCGTGATCTCCGCGAGGTCGCGCTCGAGGTTGCGGAACATCTCCTGATAGCCCGCCGCCTGCTCCACCGGCGCGAACGGATGCAGTCGGCTGAACTCCGGCCACGAGACGGGAATCATCTCCGCCGTCGCGTTCAACTTCATCGTGCAGCTGCCCAGCGGGATCATCGAGTGCGTGAGAGAGAGATCCTTCGCCTCGAGCCCGCGCATGTAGCGCAGCATCTCGGTCTCGGAGTGGTGCGTGTTGAACACCGGATGCGTCAGGAACGAACTCGTGCGCGCGAACCGCTCGTCGAACCGGTCGTCCACATCGGCGGCAAGCCCACTCGTCTCCGGCGCCGGAGCTCCGGCGGCGAACACGACCAGCAGTTGCTGGACGTCGTCCTCCGTCACCGTCTCGTCCAACGCCACGATCACCTGCCGGTCGCCGGCCCTGCGCAGGTTGATCTCCTGCTTCGCTGCCGCCGCGATCACATCATCGGCTGAGCCCTCGCCGAGCGAGATGCACAGCGTGTCGAAGTAGTCGTCGCTCGCGAGCGAGTGACCGAGCTGCTCGAGTCCAGCGGCGAGCGTTGCCGTGTGCCGATGGATCCGGCGCGCGATCGCTGAAAGCCCGTCCGGGCCGTGCCAGACGGCGTACATGCCGGCCATCACGGCGAGCAGCACCTGCGCCGTGCACACGTTGCTCGTCGCCTTCTCGCGGCGGATGTGCTGCTCGCGGGTCTGCAGCGCCATGCGCAGCGCGGGTCGGCCGCTCGCGTCTCGGCTCACGCCGATGATGCGGCCCGGCAGCGTGCGCTTGAACTCGTCGCGCGTGGCGAAGAAGGCTGCGTGGGGACCGCCATACCCGAGTGGAACTCCAAAACGCTGCGTGTTGCCGACGCAGACATCGGCACCCCACTCGCCTGGCGGCGTGAGCAGCACGAGGCTCATCAGGTCGGCCGCCACGACGACCAGCGCGCCCGCCGCATGAATGCGCTCGCACGTCTCGCGGTAGTCGAGCACGGCGCCGTCCGTCGTGGGGTACTGCAGCAGCGCGCCGAACGTCACTGCGCCGAGCTCCGCCGTCGTCACGTCGCCGATCACGGTCTCGATCCCGCGCGCATCCGCGCGCGTCTGCACCACCTCGATCGTCTGCGGATGACAGCGCGCATCGATCAGGAAGCTCTTCCTGGCCTCGCTTCCGCGCGCCTGGTACGCCATGAACATCGCCTCCGCCGCGGCCGTCCCCTCGTCGAGCAGCGACGCGTTGGCGATCTCGAGGCCCGTCAGGTCCACGACCATCGTCTGGTAGTTCAGCAGCGCTTCCAGGCGGCCCTGCGAGATCTCCGCCTGATAGGGCGTGTAGGCCGTGTACCAGCCAGGATTCTCCAGGATGTTGCGCTGGATGACGGGCGGAGTGCGCGTATCGGCGTAGCCGTAGCCGAGATACGAGCGGAAGACGCGATTCTTCCGCGAGATCTCACGGAGTGCGGCGAGCGCCTCGTGCTCGCTGCGGCCGGCGTGGATGGCGAGCGGACGCTGAATCCGGATCGCGGCGGGAATCGTCGCGTCGATCAGGTCGTCGAGCGTGGCGTAGCCCAGCAGGGCCAGCATTGCCTGCACGTCGGCGTCGCTGGGGCCCACGTGCCGGGGAACGAAGCTGTCGGCGCCGGCTGCCGGCGCGGTGCGGATGGTCGTCGTCATGCGAGCCTCGAGCGCCCGTGAAGGCGCTGAAATGTTATGTGCAGGGTGGGGCTGGAACCCCACGAAGTTATCTTCTCGGAGGAACGATCCAACGAACTTCCTTCTCTCATTATAGCGACTCGACTGGTGCCCTGGCGGCTGCTGCTCTCCCCTCCACTCGGCGGCGCCGCGAACATGGCGCTCGATCACGCGCTGCTGCACCGCGCACGCGAAACGGGCGAGACGGTGCTCCGCGTCTACGGCTGGAGCGCCCCCGTGCTGTCGCTCGGGCGCAACCAGCGGGCCCGCGGCATCTACGACGATGCCGCCCTCGCCCACCGCCGCCTCGAGGTCGTGCGTCGCCCAACCGGCGGCCGCGCCCTGCTCCATCACCGCGAGATCACGTACAGCGTCACCGCGCCCTCCCAGGGCGAGATCAGCGTCGCCTCCGTGTACCGGCGCATCAATCTCCTCCTGATCAATGCGCTGCACTCGCTCGGAGTGCCCGCCGAGATCGCAGCGCCGACCACGCGCGCGCCGGGTCTCACGGCCGCACCGTGCTTCGCCGAGCCTTCGGCGGGAGAGATCGTCCTTCAAGGCCGCAAGCTCGCCGGCAGTGCACAGTGGCGAGAGGATGGCGCCCTCCTCCAGCACGGCTCCGTGCTGATCGAGGATGATCAGCGCGAGATCGCCTCCCTCGTGCGGCAGCCCATGCCGCCACCGCCACCGCCAGCAACGCTACACGCCGCGATGGGTCGCGTGCCCACCGTCGCCGAGTTCGCCGACGCGCTCTTTCACGCGGTACGAACGCTCGAGGATGCGGACGCTACGCTGCTGCACGAGGAGGCGTCGCTGACCGCGTGCGCCATGACGCTCGAGCGTACGTACGCGGATCCAGCTCACGTGTGGCGGCGATAGCCGTAACGCGTCTTCAGTGTGCCTCCAGCGCTTGACCGCTCCGGGCCGTACGCCCATCGTTGAGCCTGCACCTCCCCCCCCTCTGCCGACCTCATGCTCCGCGACTCGCATACTGTCTCCCGTCTCGCCCGACGCAGCACGCTCGCGTCCCTCGGCGCCACGATGCTCGTCGTGGGCGCGTGCCGGGACGTCACGCCGGTCAAGGCGGGACCCGGGGAGATCGGCGGCACGCTCGTGGTCGCCTCGCCCAATGATGCGACGTCGCTGCTCCCCGGGCTGGTCGCGACGAGCACGGATCGTCTCGCCACCGACATGCTCTTCGATCGGCTCGCGGAGATCGGCGACGACATGAACACGATCGGCGACCGGACCTTCCGCCCGCAGCTCGCGCAGCGGTGGGAGTGGGCCCATGACTCGCTGTCCATCGTCTTCCACCTGAACCCGCTGGCACGCTGGCACGACGGGCTCCCCGTCCGGGCCAGCGACGTCCGCTACTCGGTCGCGCTCGTGCGCGACCCCGCCTTCGGCTCGCCCGCACAGACGCTCACGACGAACATCGACTCGGTCTCGGTCCGTGATTCCGTCACGGCGGTCGCCTGGTTCAAGCGACACACGCCAGAGCAGTTCTACGATCTCGTCTACCAGATCGCGATCGTGCCCGAGCATATCCTCGCCAACACGCCGGTCGCGCAGCTCAAGACCGCCGACGTGGCGCGCCGCGGCATCGGCTCGGGCCGCTTCCGGTTGGCTAGGTGGGAGCCCGGTGCGCGCGTCGAGCTCATCGCTGATACCGCCAACTATCGCGGCCGTCCCAAGCTGGATCGCGTGGTCGTTGCCGTCTCCCCGGACTTCAACGGCGCCGTGACGCGCTTCTTTGCGGGCGATGCGGACATGCTCGAGATCATGCCGGCTGATTATCTGAAGCAGATCGCGAGCGACACGGCTCGGCGCGCGCTGTTCTACGACTCGTTCGGCTACACGTACCTCGCGTTCAACCTCTCCGATCCCAGGACGCCGGGGCAGCCGCACCCGGTGTTCGGTGACCGCATCGTACGCCGCGCGCTTTCCATGGCCGTTGACCGTCGCGCCATGCTGCGCAACGTCTTCGATACGCTCGGCCGCGCGCTCTACGGTCCGGCGCCACGCACGCTCCCGGTGGCGGATACCACCATCCCACAGCTCGCCTACGACACGATCAGGGCGCGCGCCCTGCTCGACTCTGCCGGATGGACGAGAGGGCCTGACGGCGTTCGCGTGAAGAATGGGCGCCGGCTCTCCTTTGCCATCACGACCCCGAACTCCAGCACGCCGCGCATGCGTTACGCCGTCCTGCTGCAGGACGCGTTCAAGCGCGTCGGCGCCGAGGCGACGATCGAGAAGATGGATTTCGCGAGCTTCCTCGCGAAGCAGTCCGCAAAGAGCTTCGATACGGAGATGGCGAACTTCACCGCCGATCCGAGTCCGTCGGGTCTCAAGCAGTCCTGGTCCACTGCCGGCATCGGCAAGGACGGCTTCAACTACGCGTCATACAGCAATCCGGGCGTCGACGCGCTGCTCGACAGCGCGACCTCGACCTTCGACCCCGCACGCACGCGCGCGTTCGCCCGACGCGCGTTCGAGACGATGGTCGAGGATGCGCCCGCCATCTGGCTGTACGAGCCGTTGATGATCGCCGGCCTGCACAAGCGCATCCATCCCACACGGATGCGCACTGATGGCTGGTGGTCCGGGCTGGCCGGATGGTCCATTCCGGCGGCGCAGCGCAGCGCGCGCGACGCGATCGGTCTGCGGGCTGCGCCGTAGCGGTGCACCGGTATCTCGCCGGCCGGCTGCTGCAGGCGATCGGCGTCGTCGTGCTCGTCACGACGCTCACCTTCGTCCTGCTTCACCTCGCGCCTGGCGACCCGCTCGGCGCCACGCTCTCCCGCCCGATGCCGGAATCGGTCCGTGAGCAGTGGCGCGCGAGCCTCGGCCTCGATCGGCCGGTGAGCGAGCAGTATCTGCGCTGGATGGCGAGTGCCATGCGAGGCGAGTTCGGCTACTCCTTCACGTATCATCGCCCGGTCGCGGACGTCATCGCCGACGCGCTCCCACCGACGCTGCTGCTCACTGGGCTCGCGCTACTCGCCAGCTTTGCGCTCGGCATCGGCGTCGCGCTGCTGCAGGTCGAGCGTCCCGGTGGAGCACGCGACCGCTGGCTCGGGAACGTGCTGCTCGGGCTCTACTCCGTGCCGGACTTCTGGCTGGCGCTCCTGGTGCTGATCGTCTTCGCGTATCGTCTGCCGATTCTGCCGTCGGGCGGTATCGTCGATCCGGTGCTGCACGACTACCTCTCTCCGGCCCAGCGCGCGCTCGATCGACTGCTCCACCTGATCCTTCCCGTCGCCACGCTCACGCTGCTCTCCGCCGCCGCCGTCGCGCGCTTCCAGCGCGCGGCGCTGCTCGCCGTGATGGGCAACGACTGGATGCGGACCGCGCTCGCCAAGGGGCTCAGTTGGCGCTCGAGCGTCCGGCGCCACGCGTTCCGCAACGCGCTGCTGCCGGCGATCACCCTGCTCGGCGTCTCCCTTCCCGCCTTCGCAACCGGCGCCGTCTTCGTCGAGAAGGTCTTCTCGTGGCCCGGCATGGGGCTCGTGACGGTGAACGCGATTGCGGCGCGAGACTATCCGCTCATCACGGCCGGCGTGTTGATCATCAGTCTGCTCGTTGCCGTCGGCTCGCTCGTGGCCGATGTCGCCGTCGCCGCCGCAGACCCGCGCATTCGCCTCGCCTAGCGTGCGAGCGCGCCCGCACCGCCGCGACTCCTCACTCCAGCTGAACGTCCAGCTCTGGCGAGACCGTCGCGGCCGGTACGGTCTTCTCGTGCTCGGCACACTGCTTCTACTCGCGCTGCTCGCGCCGCTCCTTGCACCGCACGACCCGAACGCGCAGCTCGACATCGTGCGCCTCCAGAGCCTCCCACCCTCGTTCGCGCACCCGTTCGGCACGGACCCCTACAGCCGAGACGTGTTGTCGCGCCTCCTGTACGGCGCCCGCGTCTCGCTGTCGATCGGCATTTGCGCAGTCGTGCTCTCGATCACCTTCGGCACGCTCGTCGGCGCAGTCGCCGGCTTCGCGGGCGGCTGGGTGGACGCCGTGCTCATGCGACTCGTGGACGCGGCGTCCTCGATTCCCCGGCTGCTCCTGCTCATCGTCGTCATCGCCCTCTGGGGTGACATCGGCGTCGTGAGTCTCACCCTGCTCATCGCCGGCCTTGGATGGCTCGGGGTCAGCCGACTCGTGCGCGCGGAAGCGCTCATCGTGCGCGAGAGCGACTACGTCACTGCCGCCCGCGCGCTCGGCGCCCCACGACGGCGCCTCCTCTTCCGCCACGTGCTGCCCAACGTCGTGGGGCCGGCGATCGTCACCTCCACTCTCGCCATCGGCAACGTCATCCTGCTCGAGGCCGGCCTTTCCTATCTCGGCATCGGCGTGCGGCCGCCCACCCCCTCGTGGGGCGCGATCATCCAGGACGGGGCGGAGCGTGTCGCGGACCTCTGGTGGCTCACGCTCTTCCCCGGGCTGGCCATCCTGGTCACGGTCTTCGCCTGCAATGCGCTGGGCGACGCCTTGCGTGATGCGCTCGACACCGGGCAGCTTCCCGCTGTCCACGACGACGCTTCTTTCGCCACGACGGCATGACCGCACCTCTGCTCGCGCTGGAAAACCTGCGCACGTACTTCTACACCGACACCGGCGTCGCGCGCTCGGTGGACGGCGTCACCTTCCACGTGGACGCGGGCGAGACGGTCGGCGTGGTCGGCGAGTCGGGATGCGGCAAGAGCGTCACGGCGCTCTCCATCCTGCGGCTCGTTCGCTCGCCCGGCCGCATCGAGGCCGACAGCGTCATCCGCTTCGAGGATGCAAACCTCCTCACCCTCGGCGAGCGCGAGATGCAGCACATCCGCGGCAATCGCATCGCGATGGTGTTCCAGGAGCCGATGACCGCGCTCAACCCGGTCTTCACCGTCGGCGACCAGATCGCCGAGGTCGCCCGCATCCACGCCGGCATGTCTCGGCGCGACGCCGCCGCCAAGGCGGTCGAGATGCTGCGCCTCGTCGGCATCCCTGCCCCCGAGCAGCGCGCCGACGAGTATCCGCATCAGCTCTCCGGCGGCATGCGCCAGCGCGTCGTCATCGCCATGGCGCTCGTCATGAACCCGGCGCTCATCATCGCCGACGAGCCCACCACCGCACTCGACGTCACGATCCAGGCGCAGATCCTCGAGCTCCTCGCCGACCTCACGCGCCGCCTCGGCACCTCGATCCTGCTCATCACGCACGATCTGGGCGTCGTCGCCGAGAACTGCTCGCGCGTGATCGTGATGTACGCGGGCGAGGTCGTTGAAGAAGCGACGACGGTGGAGCTCTTTGCGCGCGCCCACCATCCGTACACCGAGGGGCTGCTTGGCGCGATGCCGCGCGTGGGCGGGACGGCGGAGCGGCTGGCGACCATTCCGGGCACTGTCCCGCCGCCGACCGCGTGGCCGGCGGGCTGCCGCTTCCGCGAGCGATGCTCCTATTCGTGGGAGCGCTGCGAGCAGGAGCATCCGCCCCTCTATCAGATCGGCGGTGGGCACGTCTCGCGTTGTCACCTCGCCGACGAACCCGACCGTCGCGCGCATCCGCACCTCCCGATCGCCGCGCAGCGAGGCGCGTCCGCCGCATGACCGCGTCAGTCGAGGAGCCGCGCCGCGCCGCGTCCGAGCCGCTGCTCTCCGTCCGCGACCTGACCAAGCACTTTCCCATCAAGCGCGGCGTCTTCGGCCGAGTCACTGGCCAGGTCCGCGCCGTCGACGGCGTCTCGTTCGACGTCGCCGCCGGCGAGACGCTCGCGCTCGTGGGTGAGTCGGGGTGCGGCAAGTCCACGACCGGCCGCGCCATCCTCCGCCTCATCGAGCCGACGTCCGGCTCCGTGACGTTCGACGGCCGCGACGTGCTCGCCCTCCGCGCCGCCGAGCTTCGGCGCTTGCGCCGGCGGATGCAGATCGTCTTCCAGGATCCCTTCTCCTCGCTCAATCCGCGCATGTCCATCGGCGCGATCGTCCGCGAGGGACTCACCATCCACGGCCTCGCCGAAGGCGCCGCGGCCGACGCGCGGGTGAAGCAGCTCCTCGAGGAGGTCGGGCTCCGTCCGGAGTATTCCAGCCGCTATCCGCACGAGTTCTCCGGTGGCCAGCGCCAGCGCGTCGGCATCGCCCGCGCGCTATCGGTGGAGCCGGCGTTCATCGTCTGCGACGAGCCGGTCAGCGCACTCGACGTCAGCGTGCAGGCGCAGGTCGTCAACCTGCTGCAGGACCTGCAGCGCGATCGAGGGCTCGCCTATCTCTTCATCGCGCACGACCTCTCGGTCGTGGAGCACATCGCCGACCGTGTCGCGGTGATGTACCTCGGCCACATCGTGGAGCACGCCTCGGTGGACGCGCTGTACGGCACGCCGATCATGCCCTACACGCAGGCGCTGCTCTCCGCGGTGCCGGCGCCCGAGCCTGGCGTCAAGCGCGAACGCATCCTCCTCGCCGGCGACGTGCCCTCACCCGCGAATCCGCCATCGGGCTGCGTCTTCCATCCGCGCTGCCAGCACCCGGCGCGCGATGCGGCGTGCGCCGCGATCGTGCCGCCGCTCGAGGAAAAAGCGCCCGGACATTGGGCCGCGTGCATCAAGCAGCCGCCGACCTCCGTGACCTGGGACGCGCAGCGCGCCGCCGGTGGCACCAACCCGCCCGACTTCTATCTTCCGCGAGCGGCGCTGCACCGGAGCGTCGTCGCTCCATCCGTCAGCAGCTGAATCTCACCACGCGAGACCCCATGTCGAACAAGCAGGCGGATGCCTCGGAGCTGGCCCGGATCGGCGCCGTGACGCACGACGAGCCACCCGAGGGACTCGAGCGCATCACGAGCAGCCGGAGCTTCTTCGGGCATCCAAGCGGTCTCGCGACGCTCAGCTTCACCGAGCTGTGGGAGCGCTTCTCATACTACGGAATCCGCCCGCTACTCGTCCTCTACATGACGGCCGCGCTGGCGAGCGGCGGCTTCGGCTTCGATCGCACCTCGGCCTCGGCGATCGTCGGCATCTATGCGTCGTCCGTCTACCTCGCCTCGCTCCCCGGCGGCTGGATCGCCGATCGCTGGCTCGGGTTGCGGCGCGCGATCTGGTGGGGCGGCGTGCTCATCGCGCTCGGGCATCTCTCCATCGCGCTCTCCGCCCTCTTCGCGCACAAG
>JAYUTY010000430.1:0-3483 GCA_043754875.1 Gemmatimonadota bacterium | reverse complement strand
CGTCGCGGAGCCGCTCGTTGGCGCCGTCGAGATCGCGCGCGAACACGACGTCGCCGGCGAGACGACCGCTCGCGTCGACCGACATCAAGGGCAGCAGCTCGGCGAAGCTCACGCCGTAGGAATCGGCGCGCGAGAGCTCGCGTGCGCACGTCGCGGTGAGTGGGCGATTCGGGGTGAGCGAGATCTGGTCGCTTGGGCGCTGGTTCGGCAGCGCACGCGCATTCGTGTCGCTGAGCACCGCGATGAAGTTCGCGCGCGAGCGCTCGCTCGTCCGGTCGGAGCTCGCGTCGAGCGCGTCTAGCGTGGTCTGGAGCACGCACGCATCGGCGTGCGCGGCGACCATCGCCGCCTGAAGCGGTCGCACGCCGGCGAGACGGAGCCGAGCCGCAAGGCGCTCGTGCCATCCATCCGGCACGAAGACGAGCGCGTTGTGGAGCCCGGCCTCGTTCGCCCGGCGCGCCACCGCAGCGCCATTCGTTCGCTTTTCCGCATTGAGGCGAACCACCGTGCGTACCCCGTAGCCGTGCGCACGATTGGGTGGAAGCGTCCACGCCAGCACGAGCCAGATCGGGAGGAGCAGCGTGGCGGCCGTCCGTGCTCTTGTGCTGCGTAAACGTTCGCGCAAAAGCAGCGGCAGCCGCGCCACGAGCAGCACGAAGACAGGCACGGCGCAGTAGAGGAAGCGCGGACCAGCGAAGTAGCTCTCGGCCCAGTACGCGGCGTACCCCGCCAGCAGCATCACGAAGATCCCCGCCAGCAGCAGATCCCAGCGCGAGGCGCGACGCTGCAGCACGAGCGCAAGCACCATCAGCAGCACGGCCGGAACTGGCCAGGCGAGCAGACTGGTGTCGAGCGACATGAGATACGACGAGGCGACGCGCAGTCCGACGATCGGGGTGTGCTCCGCTCCGAGGGGACTCGCATGAAACCCCGGACGGTGTGCTGCACCGTTGAGCAGGTCGTAGCCGAACAAGAGCGGCGCGCCCGTCGTGGCGCGGTTTGCGGCCAGAAGAAGGATCACCGGGATGGCTCCGGCTCCTCCCTGCCATGTCATCGAGCGGACGAGGGCAGGGCGCTGGCGCAGCGTGGCGAGTTGGAAGAGCACGATCGGAACAGCTACCAGCACCGCGTCGTACGGTCGGCAGGTCGCCGCCACTCCGAGCGCGAGGCCGATGATCGAGGCAGCTGGTCGCGCGCTCGCGCCGTCTGCGGCTTTCGCCCACCGCGGAAGGGCAGCGAGCGCGGTCATGACGCAGGCAAGCACGGGAACGTTGTTCATCTCGCTCCCGCCCATCAGCAGCACGAACGGCGAGAGGGCAAACAGCACCGTCGCCAGTCGTGCGGTTCGCACGTCGTCGGTCGCCGCCACGAAGCGATGCAGCACGACCGCAGTCCATCCCGTGAGGAGGGGATTGATCAACCAGGGTACGCGCGCGGCGACGCCCAACGCGAGGATCGCTGGCCCACCGATCGGAAACTGGCTGAACCAACGCCCGCCCGCCTCGACCGTCATCAGCGTGCTGAAGAACTCCGGATGGGTCGAGGCGCGTGCGGTGAGGTGGCCGCTCGCGAGGAGCTGCGCCTGCCAGAGCTGCGCGAGCTCGTCGGCAGAGACCGGATGGAGCCCGAATGCCGCCGTGCCAACGGCAAGCGAGAGGCAGGCGGTCGCAGCGCCAGCGAGCCACGCGAATCGGCGCGGCGATGGTGCAAGCAGCAGACGGTCGGCCGAGGTGATCGCGCGACCGAGCACGATGCCGCCCAGGCGCGCGATCGTGATGGCCAGCACGGTCGAGATGGCGAGCCACGCGCTCCACTGGCGAACGTGGCGGCTCCACTGCGGGTAGGCGGCGCCCCCGGTCAGCAGGTTGGCTGTCGGGACGAGCCCGAGGGCGGCGAGCAGCAGCGCCATGCCGAGCAGCGGCCACCGGAGCGCGTGGCGGTCGTCGCCGGCAGAGTCGTCCGGCGCCGCGACGCTCACTTCGTGAAGCGTCCGCGCATGATGGCTCGCAGGTCGATGGCCGGCTGCACCGGAGGCTGGACCGGCGTGGGAGAGTCACCAGGCTCCTCGACGACCACGCGTTCCATCGTCTCGCGCACGCCGCGATCCAGAAAGCGCGACAGCTGGTCGAACGAATACTCGGCACCGCGCCGCGAGCCGTACACGTTCATGGGGTAGACGACCGCCAGCTCATCCTTGGCCCGGGTGAGCGCGACGTACATCAGCCGCCGCTCTTCCTCGAGCTCGTCCGGGTCCTCCACTGCGCGCGACGAGGGGAACCAGCCGTCCACCGCCCAGATCACGAACACGGCCTTCCACTCCTTGCCCTTGGCGCTGTGCACCGTGCTGAGCACGAGCGCGTCGGATTCCGACTCGCTGCCCCCGGCGAGATCCTGCGTGTTCGATGGCGGATCGAGCGCCAGTGCCGAGAGGAAAGTCGTGCGCGACGGGTACCCGGCGGCGATCGTGCGCAGCTGATCGAGGTCGGCGAGCCGCGCCTCTGGCCGGTCGTACTTTGCCTTGAGCACCGCGTCGTAGATCGTCCGCACGGCCGCGATGTCGGACGAGACCTTCGCGCCGGACGATTCGCCGTCGCGATTGGTGACGTTGCGCAGCTGCCGCAGAAGGACGGCGAGCGAGCGATGCGCGTCCCTTGCACGCGGCGGCGGAATGAGGTGCGTGAACGCATCGGGGTCCCAGGCGCGCTCCTGCATCGTGCTCATCATCCCGCGCGCCGTGGTGTCGCCGATGCCCGGCATCAGCATCAGGATCCGGTACCAGCTCACTTCATCGCGTGGGTTCTCCGAGACGCGCAGGAACGCCAGGACGTCCTTGACGTGTGCCGCCTCGAGAAACTTGAGGCCCCCCCACTTCTCGAACGGAATCTTGCGATTGGCGAGCTCGATCTCGAGGTCGGCCGACATGTAGCCAGCGCGGAAGAGGACGGCCATCTCACGCAGGGGGACGCCGCTCTCGTGCAGCTGCAGCACGCGGTCGACGACGAAGCGCGTCTGCTGCGCCTCGTCCTTCGCCGTCACGAGCCATGGCTTCTCGCCTCCCTCCCGGCTCGTGTACAGCTCCTTGGTGAAGCGCTCCTCGGCGCGTGAGATGACGATGTTGCTGAGTGCCAGGATGGGTGCCGTCGATCGATAGTTCTGCGCGAGCGTCACCATCGTCGCGCCGGGGAACTGGCGCGGGAAGTCGAGGATGTTGCGGAAATTGGCGCCCCGGAAGGCGTAGATGCTCTGCGCATCGTCCCCGACGACGGTGAGCCGGCGGTGCGTGGAGCACATCCCACGGAGGATGCGGGCCTGAAGCAGGTTGGTGTCCTGGTACTCGTCCACGAGCACGTGGTCGTACATCCCGGCGATGCGCGCCTGAAGCTCGGGTGATGCCTCGAGCATCAGCGCCCAGAAGAGGAGCAGGTCGTCGTAGTCGACGAGGTTGCGGTCGCTCTTCCGCAGCGTGTAGTCGGCGAAGAGGGC
>JAYUTY010000429.1:0-3490 GCA_043754875.1 Gemmatimonadota bacterium | reverse complement strand
CGCCTCGCCCCACTTGCTCAGATAGTCGGCGATCTCGTACTTCGCGTGCGCACGCTCGAGCGACATCGGCCGAATCGTTCCCCATACGGGACGCGTGGCGAACGGGCGGTCGAACTTCCCGAAGCACCACTGGATGCCGGCGTAGCTGTTCGGGTCGCGGCCGTCGAGTGCGTACTTGTTGTTGAGATGGAGCAGCCACGCCAGCGCGTCCTCGTACGTCGGCGCCCACGTGATGACGCTCTTGCCCCACAGCATGCGCACGACGTTGTGCATCTGCCCCGTCTCGAGCAGCTCGCGCTGGCCCGCATTCCAGATCGGGTCGTGCGTGGCCGCCCGCTCCAGCTCGTCCAGCGTGTACGTGGTCTCGCGCGGGTCCGCGGCGTGCGACTGCATGGAGCGCTGCACCCAGTCGGGCAGTGCCGAGAGCGAGTGATGGTTCGCGTTGCGCAGGCAGAAGTTGAGGGAGAGCTCACGCCAGGTGAGCATCTCGTTGAGGAATGCCTCGCTCTGCTCGCCGGCTGCGGCGTTGCGCACGGCGGCCGCGATCTCCAGTGGCGAGATCATTCCGAAATGCAGGTACGGCGAGAGCCGGCTCGATCCTCCGTCGTCGCTCGGGTTGCGCCGGCGGTCCGAGTATGCATGCACGCCGTCCGCCACGAACGACGCGAGCCGACCGCGCGCCGCTCCCAGCCCCCCACGAATGTCGACCATGCCCACGCTCTGGTCGATCTCGCAGCGCGCCACCTCTGTCGGCACGTCGCACCGGCGGACGTCGAGCCAGTCGACGTCGAGCATGCGGAGCAGCGCGCCCGGAATGGTGCGCTTTGGCGGGCGATCGACCACTCGTTCGAGCGAGTGCTCCAGCATCTTCGCCAGCTTCGGGCGGATCGTGCGCGCTGCGTACTCCTCCTTGTGGAAGAGCGCGGATGGAACAATCCCCACCGAATCCACCGCCACCACGCGACAGTTCACCCGCTGCGCGAACCGCTCCGATCGCTCGGCCACGCCCCCCGTGGGGAAGAGGTCCGTCACGACGAGCGCCGCGCGGGCGGCGAGCCGGTCGAGCACGCGACGATCGTCGGCACGCCGCCGGCGCAGCGCGAAGCGATACGTGATCCCGAGCGAGTCCGCGCGGGCGGCCAGCTCCTGTGCGCCCTGCATGATGAAGCCGTGAAAGCGCGCCGACGCGTAGGGGCTCGTGGGATCGAGCCCCTGGTGCACGAGCAACGGCTTGCCGACACGATCGGCCTCGATGGTGGCGAAGCGCAGTGCCCAGTTGTCCTCGAATCGCTGCGTGTTCTGCATCCAGTACAGGATGTAGTCGCCGTCCGGCTGGAGCCGCTTCTCGTTGAGCGGCAGGGCGCGGAGCGAGAGCTGGTCCCGGACGTACGGCGAGCCGAGAGGATGCGTGATCGTCATGCTCGCTGAACGGCTCGTTCGATGCCCCGGTTCCCCGTGCTCGGACGAGGTGGTGACGTCTGTCCCGACCAGTCGTCCCGTTGACAGCAAGGGGCAGCCGGTTAGATTCGTTCGAGTAACGGCGGCCCCGCACGGTTGCGGGGCCGCTGTCGTATGGTAGATGTCGCATGGCACAACGGAGTTCGGGCGGGGTATGATCTGCTCGGAGCCGACGCCACCCCGGGGCTGTAGCTCAGCTGGGAGAGCGCGCCGTTCGCAACGGCGAGGTCAGGGGTTCGATCCCCCTCAGCTCCATTGACTGTCGAGTGCGTTGGCATGCTTCTGGCCAACCTGTAGTATTTGCCCGCCGCCGTTCGGTAGGACGGAGAGTTCCAATGACGGTGCGCGTGGCAACGTCCGCCGGCTCAGCTAGCTGGATGTGAGAACGCCGCGATCCCATTTCGATGGGTCGCGGCGTTTCGACTTTCTGGGATGGCGGGGGAGCGGAATGGCCCGCCAAGCGGGCCATTCCCGATCGACGCTCAGGGGCCGAGCACGCCCCGCGCGTCATCGCGCATGGCGCTGAAGAGATCGCGCAGCCACTGGTTCTCCTCCTTCTCCACCCGGCCGCCGAAGTCGTCCATGGCCGTGCTGCTCAGCGAGTTGATGAAGCGAAGGATCGCGCTCTCCTGCACGGTGAGGCGCGCCTGACGGAAGAGGACCGTCGGGGCTTCGCCGTCACCACCGCGCACGCCGATGCGGAACAGCGCACCCTCGCCCGCGAACGGCCGTCGCAGCGGCGCCCGGATCAACCGTGCGCTGATCATGGGGAGATTCCACTCGGGCTCCTTGTGCGCCGTCACCGACCATTCCCGCTCACGATCGCCCCGTGCCCCGTTCACGAACTCCATCTGGAGGTTGTGAAAGCCGACCGTGAAGATCTTCACCTTCACAGCGAAGTCGGTCGTGAGGAGGACCGTGTCCGGCATCGCGCGCGCCGGCCCGGTGAGCGGGACCAGCTGGCCGTGCAGGGTTCGCACACGGATCGTCAGCACGCGGTCGCGCGCCTGCGCCTCGAAGTAGCTCGCCCCCGAGCGGTCGCTCAGCGCGACGCGGTACTTGGCCGGGTCCACGTACTTGTGCACGAAGTCGCTGAACGCCGGATACCGGCGCTTGAGCTGGTCGGAATGCACGGTGATCCCGAGCGTCACCACCGTGCTGCCATCGGCGAGCGTCACGGGGTGCAGGGAATCGAGTGAGAATGCCGAGCCGAGTGCGGCCGAGGTGCGGGGCGCCGACGCGAGCAGATCGGCTCGCACCTGTGCCTCCGTGTGCCCTTCCGCCCCGGCGATCAGCCGCGTGATCACCGCGCTGACCTCCGCGGGACGTACCGCGCCGAGGGCGAAATCGACTGACGTCTCCCACCGGTACTCGTTGTCGCTCAGCCGGCTGAGCGTCGTCACGTGGCGGCCGTCACCTGGTCGTGCGGGCGCCGGCACCGATACATGCGACGACATGTGATACGACCCGTCCACGCTCGAGCCCACGGTCTCGAGCAGGCGCACGGGCCCGGAGACGCCGGTCCACGCGGCCGAGTCGTCGAAGATGTGCGAGGGAGAGAAGGCGCCGCGCGTGAGCTGCACGCGGGCGTATTCGTATTTCGGATTGCGGACGATATCGGCGTGGCGCTCGATGAGGGCGCCGAAGAGTTGGTCTGAGCTCGTCCGGGCGTGCGCCCCCGCACCGAATCCGGCGAAGGAGTCGCGACAGCTGGCGGTGGCGACGAGAGCGAGGGTGGGAACGACCAAACGCAGACTGCGAAGTCGGGCGCGGCGGTGGGGGCGCGTCGTGGCGGGCAGCGGGAACTCCGAACGGGAAGGGCAGGGGTTGATGTCGCTTTCTACCACAGCTATTTTACAAGGGTTCCGTCGGGCGTGCTCGGCGTAGCGAAAAACGATGCCCCTTGGTGTAACTGGCAACACGTCTGCCTCTGGAGCAGAAGAGTCCAGGTTCGACCCCTGGAGGGGCAATCGGAAGCGGCTGCGCAACCAGCGGATCGACAATGGTTGTGTCGCCATCGAGAAATGAACAG